>NZ_JBBKBJ010000037.1:0-33431 GCF_037890145.1 Phocaeicola sp. HCN-6420 | reverse complement strand
AGCTTTTTTTACCGGCAGACGACAGAAAAATGCAGGAAAAGAAGCTGAAAAGGATCAAAAAATCTATCAAGCCGTCCGAAAAAGGCATGAAAAACATACGGCTGATAGGAATAAATTCTGTCATTAACGGACAGTCGGATTAAAAAAAACGGATTTTTCCTCCGAAAAAGTCAAGAGAAAAAAGCAAAAGAATCCGGGATCTGAATAAGAAAATACGGGAAAGTCCGAAAAGGCATGCTGAAATTCTCTCCGTTTTTTGTACAAAAAATATTCTGTTTTGTACAAATTTCTAAAAGTTTTGTACAAAAACATGAAACAAAAACGGCAGAAACAGAGGAAAACGACAGCAATGTCCGGAGAAAACAACAGCTACATCCAAGGAAAACAATAACAGCGTCCGGAAAACAACAATAACAACGTCCGAAGAAAACGACAGCAAGATCCGAGAAAAGCATGCCCAAAAGTCTTACGGATTTTGTACAAAACAAGGTTAAAACAACGGAAAGTAATCTTCAGGTAAGGAGGCTCTTTCCTTGAAGAGCTGTGAGAATCACAGAAAAGGACAATACATATCTACCAGATAAAACTGAATTCTATAGAAAGACAGACTGAAAAAATATCGGAAAACATTCTATGAAAAATACTCTATTACGATCTGATAACACAATCAAAATAAAATACGATTATTTACATTCTTCTTCCTTTCAAAAGCCCAATAGGAACTATATAAATTACATAATATTAAGCCATAGAATATAATTAACCGTACCGAACACTTTCTGCCCCGTCATGGCCATACATATTTATAAAGCGCTATAACTTTACCCGTTCAATAATATCACCGCAACTATAAT
This sequence comes from Phocaeicola sp. HCN-6420, assembly GCF_037890145.1. Taxonomy (NCBI): domain Bacteria; kingdom Pseudomonadati; phylum Bacteroidota; class Bacteroidia; order Bacteroidales; family Bacteroidaceae; genus Phocaeicola; species Phocaeicola sp. HCN-6420. The sequence goes on along the minus strand of NZ_JBBKBJ010000037.1, from coordinate 32,577 downwards.
CAACGTCGATTATCTACCACCCAATAAATAGCATTCAATATTAACTCACCTGAGATTTTCATAAATCACCAATGATAGGAAATAGAAATCTGAGAAGCCTTAACAGACATAAAAGATAAAAAATGCCCTACAAAACCATTATTAATGTGCCAAAAACTATATAGCTGTAAAGATTTCATTATCTTTGGAAATCAACAAACACTAAAAAACACATTGATTCACTATGAAAACGAAAAAACAAACAAAACTACAATCCACATCCTGGTGGAAAAAATTAGGGACAACTTGCATCATGTCTTTATGCTGTATCATCACTTTTGCATCTGAGCCGGTCAATTTTGACAAAGTATTTAAAGAAGCGCTCAACATAGAACAACAAATAAAGCGCACCAGCTTTCCTGACAAAGTGTACAACATCAAAGATTTTGGAGCAAAGACCAACAATCCGGAAGAGCCATGCCACGAAGAAATTAATTTAGCCATTACAACCTGCAACCAAGCAGGAGGAGGAACGGTTGTCATACCGAAAGGAACATTCTACACCGGCCCCATTACAATGAAAAGTAACGTAAACTTACACCTCGAAGAAGGAGCTGTACTTAAGTTTTCCACAGACCAGAAACTTTATTTCCCGGGAGTTATCACACGCTGGGAAGGATTAGACTGCTATAATGCCCATCCATTAATTTATGCTTATGGCGAAACCAATATTGCCATAACAGGAAAAGGAACTATAGACGGGCAAGGTTCCAATGAATCTTGGTGGCCTATGTGCGGTGCCCCACGTTACGGATGGAAAGAAGGCATGCACAGTCAGAAACTGGGAAGTCGCGAGCGGCTGATGGGCTATGCAGAGCTAAAACGTCCCATCTACGAACGAGTAATGATGCCCGAAGATGCCTTGCGACCACAACTTATCAACTTCTATCTCTGCAATACAATTTTGATAGAAGACGTCACTTTGCTAAACTCACCATTCTGGGTCATCCATCCCTTATTATGTGAAAGTCTGATTGTTAGTGGAGTAAAAATCTATAACCGCGGTCCGAATGGTGACGGCTGCGACCCTGAATCCTGTAAAAATGTCCTAATAGAAAATTGCCGTTTCGATACGGGCGACGACTGCATCGCCATCAAATCCGGACGAAATGAAGACGGAAGAAAATGGAATCGTCCAAGCGAAAACATCATTGTCCGCAATTGTGAAATGAAAAACGGGCATGGAGGTGTTGTCATCGGCAGTGAAATATCTGGAGGATATCGCAACTTATATGTTGAAAACTGCGTAATGGATAGTCCGCAACTGGATAGAGTTATCCGAATCAAGACCAACGACTGTCGTGGAGGTATCGTAGAAAATGTCTTTGTAAGGAACATACAAGTAGGTCAGTGTCATGAGGCTGTTCTGAAAATAAACCTGCTTTACGAAAGCAAAGAGAACTGTAACCGCGCCTTCCCTCCTATTGTACGAAACGTACACCTAAAGAATATTACTTGCGAAAACAGCCAATATGGAATTTATGCCGTGGGCTTACCAAACAAAGATTGTGTATATAATATATCTGTCGAAGATTCACAATTCAACAATGTAAAGAAAGGTGGAAACCGAATAGAGAACGTTACGGACATTACAATGAAAAATCTCCAAATCAACGGCAAAATCGTAAAATAATATTTTACCATAAACGTTGAGAGAAATCCCGACGAAAGGGGAAAAAGCCATGACACTCACTCGAAAACAGTGACAGTCATGGCTTTCACATTATAGTTCTATGATATAACTTTTCAAAAAAAATCAGTCTGCACAGACTTCTATCCTAAGAAAAGAACAGGCTTTCAAAATACATTAAGCAATTTCACTTCAAAAATCAATGTGGAGCAAGCAGGAATAGGACCCGAAGGTCGATTACCATAACCCAGTTCAGAGGGGATATAAATCACCCAACGATCGCCAACATGCATTTGCTGCAGAGCTATCTGCCAACCTTCTATCACATCCGACAGGCGCAATGCCTCCGGACATCCCCTTTTCCATGAATTATCAAACTCACGTCCGTTAATCAGCGTTCCCCGATAATGTACAGAAACAATACTTCTCAAATTGGGCGATTGTGTACCACTTCCTTGTTGAACAACCTGATACATCATACCGGAAGGATGTTTTTGTACTCCTTCTTTCTGCGAAATCTCTTTCAAAAAATCAATATTCCGCTGTTTATATTCCTCTTTCTTTGCCATAAATTCGGTCAATTATACCGACAAAGATAATAAGAGTTTATAAAATTCCAGAACATAGACCTTTTTTATGCCTCGATATCAAAGATAAAAAATCGACACAGCCTACCGAAAATCAGTACAATAAAGCCGAATATTGTTCTTATCAATTCTTTGCCAACTATCGCAATCAACAGCAAAAAATAAGAAGCCCGACATTAATACGGATGTTATTAATGACGGGCAACTTACTATTCTACTAATTTTACAACGGGCTCATATCATTTATGCCGTGAAGCACGCATAATTTCAATAACAAATGCAACAATCAGTCCGATACCTCCTCCCAATAATACGCTGGCTCCATAAATAATAGAAACAGTTTCACGGACAGGACGACTGGCCATATCGCTGGCAAAATATTCCGGCTGAGAATTTAAAATAATACAATATCCTGTCAATAATCCCAATCCAAGTCCTATTAACAGACAACCCAAGCGAAGAGATGACGAGGACATAGGAAACATATTTCCTCCCAGATTGAATAAAGACAAGCCTGTATTTTTTTGTTTTTCATCGGTCAATGCCTCCACCGGAAGCTTTTCTATCAACATCATACGTTCTTTTCTGCCGACAAACAATTCGAACAACTTGTAAATAACGCCAAAAACTATTGCAACATTAGCAACAATCATCAATTCTTCCATATCGTTTTCCTTTTAAAGTGAATATTTTTGTTTCTTTGTCCGTTTAGACGAACCAATGCACGAAAAGGTTACAACCATAATGAAGAAAAAAATTTTTTTCTCAATCTTTGTAACCTCAACCTCGGGAAAGCGTCTAAAAAGACAAATGAAAAAAGACGAATCATATATCATCACGCGTATCCTGGCAGGAAAAACTGAAGAGTATGCTTACTTCCTCGATACTTATGGGCAAGCAGTCTTCGCACTGATCGTCCGTATGGTCAATTCCGAAGAAGATGCCGAGGAGCTGACGCAGGATGCATTTATGAAAGCTTTCGAACATTTATCATCATTCGGCGGGAAAAGTAGCTTTTCTACCTGGATTTATCGTATCGCCTATAATACGGCACTATCTTTTCTGCGAAAGAAAAATGTGGAACAAACAATGCTGGATGACAATTTATGGAATCAGATATCAGACACACAAATAGACAACACATTAAACGATGATTCGGAAGAACAAATAGAAAAACTGCAACAGGCGCTGACCAAACTAACTGCCGAAGAACGCGCATTGGTCACATTGTTCTATGAAGAAGAACGCCCTATACAGGAACTTGCCCAGATTCTGAATCAGAACGAAGGAAATATTAAAGTTAAGCTACACCGTTTACGCAAGAAATTATATTTATTAATGCAAAAGGAGGAGTAAAGATGACAGAGTATAAAGACCAAGGACTACGGAAAGCTGCCCGACAGAATAAGCCTCCCCAGCTTCCAAGCAATTTCACCTATCGCATGATGAAACGAATTGGGGAAGAAATGTATCTGCGTGAGAAACGACAGGAAAAACGTTTATTCATATTAATGATACTCACTGTCACTCTGATGATAGGAGGATGCATCGGCATGATTGTATGGATATATGGGAAAGAAATAGCCGAAGGTTTACAAAAATCAGTCAACAATCTGCCTGAACCTTCATCACTCATTTTTTATCTTCCGATGCTGATTGCATTGCCTTTATTGAGAATATTCGATCACTGGCTACGGAGAAAATTCAAACATCTATTATAGAATCAGTCCATCAGGTGCAATATACCATCAGGAAAAGGCATAAAAAAGCCCGGCAAAATGCCGAGCTTTTTTTATATTAAAGCAAACTGCTCAATTATTTCCGATAATTAGCCAGTTCTTCTGCATTGAACTTACGGATAAAGTTGAAATGTTTTTCAACTTCCGATTCGGCATAATTTACATATACATTCAGCGATTTACCAAACAGCTCAGGAGCTTTCGTTGCATCCTGAAGCAACAAATGACTCATTACACAGACAGCTGCCATTTCATACAGACGACGTGCTACGAAGTCGAGCAGTTCCTGATTCTGAGCTTCCTTCACAGCATTTGTACAAGCCTCCAGCTTACGAGTCATTTCCTTGATACGATTCATGTAGTCTTCATATTCCGGAGCGCAAGGAATTGTTTCGTATTCATGCAAAGTAGCAGCATAAGCACCGTTGGTTACATAACGGATAGCCGCAACAGTCTGCAACTGAGTAGTACCTTCGTAGATACTTGTGATACGAGCATCACGATAGATACGCTGACAAGCATATTCCATCATAAAACCAGAACCGCCGTGTACCTGAATACAGTCGTATGCATTCTGGTTGGCATATTCAGAGTTCATACCTTTTGCCAGCGGAGTAAAGCTGTCAGCCAGTTTTGCATAACGTTTTTGTTCCTGACGTTCTTCCGGAGTCAGCTTACGTTCACGCGCAATATCGTCCAAGGCTTTATAGATATCTACGTAACGAGAAGTCTGATACAACAAGGCACGACCCGCATCCAGTTTTGCTTTGATAGTAGCCAGCATATCGTATACAGCCGGGAACTCGATAATCGCTTTGCCGAACTGCTTACGGTCTTTTGCATAAGCCAAAGCCTCATCGTATGCAGCCTGGCTCAAACCAACCGACTGAGCCGCAATACCCAGACGAGCACCGTTCATCAAAGCCATGACATATTTAATCAAACCAAGCTTGCGTTCACCACAAAGTTCAGCCTTTGCATTCTTGTATACCAATTCACAAGTCGGAGAACCATGAATACCCAGCTTATTTTCTATACGACGTACGTCTACTCCACCGTCGTTCTTATCGTAAATAAACATAGACAATCCACGACCATCGTGTGTACCTTCTTCCGAACGAGCCAATACCAGATGCAGGTTAGCGTCACCGTTTGTGATAAAACGCTTTACACCATTCAGGCGCCAGCAGTTATTAGCCTCATCGTATGTAGCTTTCAACATCACGCTCTGAAGGTCAGAACCGGCATCAGGTTCTGTCAAGTCCATTGACATAGTTTCACCTGCGCAGATACGTGGAATGAAACGGCTGTGCTGATCTTCGTTTCCAAATTCATAAAGTGTTTCGATACAATCCTGAAGTGACCAGATATTACCAAAGCCCGCATCAGCCTGAGCCACGATTTCCGCACACATAGTATACGGAGTGATCGGGAAGTTCAAACCGCCAAAACGGCGAGGCATTGTCATACCGTTCAGACCCGCCTTCACCATTGCATCCAGGTTAGCCTTTGTACCCGAAGCATATTCCACACGACCGTTCGCACAATGCGGACCTTCTTCGTCTACTCCTTCTGCATTTGCAGCAATCACCTCACCGGTAATTTCACCGGTAATTTCCAACACTTTATCGTAAGAGTCGATAGCATCTGCATAATCCAGCGGCGCATAATCGTACTCGTCTTTATCTCTGTAATCGCGTTCCTTCAACTGACAGATACGCTCCATCATCGGATTGTTCAAGTGAAACTTGAGTTCCGGATGTTCTGTATAAAAGTTTGCCATTATTTACTGTTCTTTTTATAATACTTAATCATTTTCGGAATCACTTCTTCCACTGTTCCGTTGATTACATAATCAGCGATGGTGTTAATCGGCGCATTAGGATCATTGTTTACAGATATAATGATACCTGCATCCTGCATACCGGCTATATGCTGAATCTGACCAGAGATACCACAAGCGATATACAATTTCGGATGTACAGTTACACCTGTCTGACCAATCTGACGGTCGTGTTCGCAGAAACCAGCATCTACAGCTGCACGGCTGGCACCTACTTCTGCATGAAGTTCCTTAGCAAGTTCGAACAACATATCGAATCCTTCCTTGCTTCCCATACCATAACCACCGGCAACTACGATAGGAGCACCCTTCAGATTATGTTTTGCTTTTTCTACATGGCGATCGATAACCTTTACTACATAATCCGTTTCGGGTACATACTTCGCAACGTCGTGACGAATCACTTCACCCTGATAATTGGCATCTACGATTTCTTTCTTCATCACACCCTCACGAACTGTAGCCATCTGCGGACGATGTTCCGGATTGACAATGGTAGCCACAATATTACCGCCGAAAGCAGGACGAATCTGATACAACAGATTTTCATAAGTAACCCCATTCTTCTTATCTTCATGATTACCGATTTCCAACTGAGTACAGTCGGCAGTCAGACCACTTGTCAGAGCTGAAGAAACACGTGGTCCCAGATCACGACCGATAACGGTAGCACCCATCAGACAGATCTGCGGTTTTTCTTCCTTGAACAAGTTGACGAGAATAGAAGTATGAGGAAGTGAAGTATAAGGGAACAAGCCCGGAGCATCGAATACATGAACACGATCTACTCCGTATGGCAAAACTTGTTTTTCTACATCGGCAAGGTCGCTGCCGGCACAGATGGCTTCCAACTGACATCCCAGCTGACTGGCTAACTTACGACCTTTGGTTAAAAGTTCGAGACTGACATCGGCAACATGTTTGCCTTCCATCTCACAATATACAAATACGTTATTCATAGTCTTTATCCAATAGTGTGGTTAGCCAACAGTTCTACAATCAAATTTTCTACATCAGCATCGCTACCTGTAATAGTTTTGCTTTCCTTCGCCTGGAAGATGATGTTTTCAATCTTCTTCACTTTAGTAGGTGAACCCGACAAACCACATTGTTTTGTATCACCGTTTACGTCAGCTACGCTCCACTCTGTGATATTCAGATAAGGACGGCTTTCGTACAAAGAAGCATAAGGCAACTCTGCTCCATCTTTTGTAATGGCAGCTTTTTCCTGTCCGCCCAAAGCACGTTTATATTTCTGAACCAGTTTTGCATTACGCGGGCGGCAAGGAGCTGCACTGCCGTTTACTGTCAGAACAATCGGGAGCGGAGCTTCTACAGTTTCTACGCCACCGTCGATATGACGCTTTACACGAATACGTCCGTCCTTTACTTCTTGGATTTCTTCAACGTATGTTACCTGAGGTAATCCCAGCTTTTCTGCTACCTGAGGTCCTACCTGTGCAGTATCACCATCGATAGCCTGACGACCACCTACGATGACATCATATTCACCAATCTTACGGATAGCTGTAGCCAGAGCATACGAAGTGGCCAACGTATCGGCACCGGCAAAGGCACGGTCGGTCAGTAAATAGCCGTTATCTGCTCCTCTGTATAATCCTTCACGAATAATTTCAGCGGCACGCCCCGGTCCCATCGTCAAGATGGTTACGGTAGAACCCGGATGTGTGTCTTTCAGTCTGAGCGCTTGTTCCAAAGCATTCAGGTCTTCCGGATTGAAGATAGCCGGAAGAGCCGCACGATTAATAGTACCGTCGGCATTCATGGCATCTTTCCCTACACAGCGAGTGTCAGGTACTTGCTTTGCCAATACAACAATTTTCAAGCTCATTAGATAATATATTAATTAGTATTAGTAGTTTAATTGACGGCAAAATTAATGAAAGCATTTGTTTTGCAAAAAGATATAAGAAAAAAATGCACATCCGGCTTCCGTTCGTGCAAAACCAGCCAGCCTTATTTCAGGCAATATTCCACATCAGCCTGCAACTGTTCGAACGAAGCAATCGGACTGTCGGAATAAACGGAATATACCATAAGCTGCTTGTCCGAAACATACACGCGAGGAATACCTTGCTCGGAAAACAGGTCATATACCTCCCTACCCGGCTGAGGAGAATAAGGCATTGTCAGACCGTTTGCCAACCAATATGCAGCAACTTCACCAGCAGACTCTTCCCTGCTGATGCAATATATCTTCACCTGTGGATTATCCCGATAGCAATCGTAAAGACGTTGCACCACCGGAAGTTCCTGCTGACAGTCGGGACAGGAAGTATGAAAAAAGACCAATACAGAAACAACGCCCTCCAAATCGGATGTCGATATACGAGTATCGTCACTTAACAATACGGAAAAATCGGGCAGTCTGTCACCACGACGAATCCCTTCCTCCCCGGAAGGCGAATCATCACGGATACACGACGGCAGGCACAACAAGCCACAGAGTATAAAAAATAACAAACGGTAAAGATGTAACATTCTCCTAATCTATAATTATTTGCCGATAAATATATGAAAAAACCTTTGTATATTTGCCTGAAACAACATACAAATACCGAAATCATGGAAGATTTATATCTGGAAGTAGCCCGCCAATTATCGGACATGGGCATTGACAAAGAAAACCTCAGCTGGAGTACCCGACTTACACTCGTAGTATTCATCCTGCTGATTTCATATATCATGACCAAACTATTCAGGCACCTAGTTATACCGGCAGTGCACAAAATCACATCTCGCACAAAGGCTACGTGGGACGACTACTTGTTCAATGAAAGAATGATGACCAGTTTCTGCCGCATGATTCCTCCCATCATGCTTTATCTGCTGCTGCCCTTTGTATTCAGCAATGTGCCTCAAGTACTGCACATACTACTGAAGATCTGTCTTATTTACTTAGTCATCACAACCCTTCTCCTTGTCAATTCGTTCCTGAATTCACTATATGAGATTTCCAACGAGCACGAAACCCTGCGCAACCGTCCGCTAAAAGGAATCTACCAGATGATTAACCTGATTGCCATCGGAATAGGAATCATATTAATTATCAGCATCCTCATCGACCAGAATGCGGCAACCATCCTTGCCGGACTGGGAGCTTCGGCTGCCGTCCTGATGTTGATTTTTAAAGACAGTATACTGGGACTGGTAGCAGGCGTACAGCTTTCGGCCAACGACATGCTTCGTCCGGGCGACTGGATCACCATGCCCAAGTACGGAGCAGACGGTGATGTGCTGGAAGTTTCACTGACTACCGTCAAGGTACGCAACTTCGACAAGACGATTACCACCATCCCTCCCTACGCACTGGTCAGCGATTCGTTTCAGAACTGGCGGGGAATGCGTGAAACCGGAGGACGACGTATCAAGCGTTCGGTATTTATCGACATGACAACCGTACATTTCTGTTCCGAAAAAGAAAAACAATTATTTGCCTCACGCGGATGGATAGACGAAACACAGGCCAAGCCTGAAGCACAAGTAGTAAATCTTCATGTTTTCCGTAATTATCTTCAGAGCTACCTGAAGGGACATCCTCGTACCCACAAAGAACTAATGATTATGGTCCGTCAGATGCAACCTACTTCCGAAGGATTACCTCTGGAAATATATTGCTTTACGAATACCACCATCTGGCCCGAATATGAACAGATACAAGGTGAGATTTTCGATCATATTCTTGCCATAATTCCCGAATTCGGTCTGAGAATATTCCAGCGTCCGTCGGGAAACGACTTAAGTACAACCATTAAATAAGAAAAAAGACATTATGGAAAAAGGATTAACTTATACATCCAAGACAACTGTCTGCAAAGAAAATACAGCTTTAACCGTAGGATCGGGCGACATGGAAGTGTTCGCTACTCCCGCTTTGGTGGCACTCCTGGAAAATGCCGCTATGAATGCCGTCAAGCCATACCTGCCGGAAGGTTCCACAACGGTAGGAGCCATGATTCAGACATCACACATCAAACCCTCGGGACTTGGCGAAGAAATATCGGCTACAGCCGTACTGGAAGAGGTAGAAGGCAGGAAACTCACTTTTAAAGTTTCTGCTTCCGACTCAAAAGGCATAATCGGCGAAGGCATACATATTCGTTATATTGTAGACCGCGAGCGCTTCTTATCAAAGCTATAAGCAGGGACTTTAAAATTACCTCGTCACATTCGAGATAATTTTTGTACAAAAAAAATTTTTCTTTGTACAAATTATTTCGAAAGATCAAGACGTTTTTTTCCATATCCGCCGAGAGATATAAATAAAGATGCCCTTCACCTTTTCATCCCCTCATTTCATCCGTCAGGATAAGAGAAAATGAATAAAGGTAAAGGGCATCTTTTCAACAGAATCCGATTACTCTTTCACGTAATTTTTCGAGGCATCCGTCACGACCAGTACACGATCTTCTCCCCGCATGTAAGGAGCATCGTATTGAAACGCTGTTACCTTATTGTCAAATTCACCGATATATTTCATCGTTCCATCCTGCGGATTGAACCACCATGCCTTTTTCCTGTCCCCACTTATTTTAGTCAAATCAATCTGCATGGGACGTGCACTGTAGTTATAAACCAGCAAATAGTCACTACCCCGTGTAGCAATCGCCCGGTCATAACGCTCTCCGTTTGTGCCGGCTATCACACTCTGGTCGGGAACACGTTCAAAGAACGGGAAACGAAGTATCAGCTCCTTCAGATATTTCATCTGATTAAAGCCTTCATCCTTCAAGGCTTCTTGCCATGTTTCCTGAGCTCCATATGCCGGTGCATATCCTTCACGGTAAAACTGCATGATGGAATTATTGCCATAAGTATGTCCGAAGGAACCGGCAAAGACCGACCAATATGCATAACGACGTACATCATCTGCCGTCCAGCGACATTCTTTCGGATTATGCAGCCCGTGTGGAATACCTTCATAGCTGGGTTCGGCATCCAAGACCGGCTTTATCGGCTTCTTGGAAAGACTTGCTTCTACATAACGCCAGTTGTCTTCTGCCACATTACTGTCGGCCAGGTTATCTCCGTCACCTTTTGTCTGTCCGTAGCGGCGATGCCCACTCTGAAACATATTAAAGTCGAGCCAGTCGGCATCATTGAACCAAGTAGCAGACATAGTCCGACCAAACGGGTGGAACGTCATCAAGTGATTTTTGTCGATGGAGCGAATGGTACGTGCCAGTGTTTCCCACACTTCTGTTTTTACATCTCCACGTATATCCCCTCCGATTATCCATACGATGTTCGGATTATCCTTATATCTTTCGGCAAGGAACGTTCCGTAAGCTTTTGCTTCCTTCACATCCATCTTACCACCTTTCACCAATCCTCCCCAGATACATACCATGCCAATATATATACCTTTGCTTTCGGCTGTACGGACAATGTAATCCATATGATCCCAATAGCCATATACACCTTCTTTGTCAATATGAGTAAAATCGAATCCGTCCGTCATGGAGTACTGCCCGTACACGTTCATGGAAGGAACCCCGTTCAATGTCTGTATCTGTACCACATTGAATCCGGCACGACTACAGTTATCCAGATAAAAAGCCACCTCTTCGCGGTCCAGTCTTTGCGGCATCAGCCAGCCGGTATCTCCCAGCCAGAAAAATGGTTGTCCGTTCTGATGCTTCAGATAACGCCCTTCGGCAGATACTTCCAACTTGCCGTTTTTCCACGGCAGTTGCGCATTCATCGTCGATGCTACGGCAAGACACGATAAAACGATTCCTGCCAGTTTTGTCCAGTATTTCATCTTGTTGCGATTAAAAAATTATAATATTGAGATAAATATAAGTATTCTGTACAAATGTATATGATGTTTTTTAATAACGTACTGTTATTTCCTCATTGCTATCTATCCACAAGCGATATTTTCCTTCGGATATCTTCTGAAATTCACCCACCGACGCCCGAGGTTGCTTCCGGGCAGAAACATACAGATAACCTTTGCCCCGGTCGGCTTTCAGGCGAATTGTCTTCCGATCCATATAAACAGTAATTTCTCCTCCTGGAACCGGAACACTTCCCTTCATCCATTTCAAGCCGCCCAATACGGGAGTTACAGCATATTCCTCATATCCGGGTTTTACCGGCTTCACTCCTAAATAATATTTTCCCAGCAAATATACAGGACTGGCTCCCCATGCATGACAAAGACTCTTCCCGTACGGGCGTCCATACATGGCAAGATGTTCTGTACCTTTCTCGTTTGGATTATATTTTTCCCAGAATGATGTAGCTCCTTCTTTCAGCATACCTCCCCAGTAAGCCAGCATTTCTTCCATAACCTGCTCCTGCTCGCCCAGTGCACACAGAGCTTCCAGCTCATAAAAGCGCATATACGGAGTTGTAATTTTCAGGATACTATCGTTCAGCAACACGCTTTGTTTGATGAGCTGTTGTTTTTCTTCTGAAAGATAATTATAGAATACGGCAAACATATTGGCATAACGTGTCACGGTACTGCTTTGCTTTCCTCCGATGCGATTGTGCACCAACGCTTTTGCATCCTCACTCCAGAACGCCGGCCCCAGTTTTTTCCGTAAGGAAGAAGCCAACTCCTCATATAGCTTGACATCCCGGTCTTCGCCGGCAAGGCGAGCACAAAGTGCCATTGTTTCCAGACTTTTGCAGAAAAGTACCTGTTCAAACGCCAACTGTCCTTTCTTGTCGAGATAACCATCCGCCCAATCAACAAACACCCAGTCGCCTGTCATTCCCTGTACCATACCGTCATTGTCGGTACGTCCCAATACATATTCCATCAGCGACTTCATCCGAGGATAAAGTTGTCCGACAAAACTCTTGTCTCCTGTATACATATAATAATCATACACACTCAGGAACCAATAAAAAGTATAATCCATAATGGTATTGATATGGGAGGTTACCGGATCCTTTCCCCTTAACTGCCAAATGGTACGCTTCACTGTTTCCGAATCGAAGAACAGGTAATAGTTCATCAAATAGCTCTGAATAGCATCTCCACTCCATACCCAACGGTCACGCTTGATACCGTCGATGAAGAACTCACGGGTGGTAAGATGCATTGTGTAAGCGCCTATCTCCCAGATTTTATTCAACAAATCATTATCACACTGGAAACTTCCCCGATAGTTCTCGGGCATATATTCATATTGCATTGTAACCTTTCCAATGGAAGCCTGACTATCGCATACCACATAAACATAACGAAAGGCTTTATTGCTCTCCATCGTATAATGCCCGTCTGCCAGACTTCGGGTCGTACAAAGTGCACGGTCGGTTACTTTTCCGTTCTCAACCGATAATATATCCATGGTTTCACACCGTGCAGTATCCAAGGCTTCTTCTTTGCTTTCACCATAATAAATCCGCACCTTTCCTTTTCCTTTCATTTCCCCAAAGTCAAGATACCCGAAAGTTTCCCTTCCAAAATCATAAAGAACACCTTTTTCCACAGAAGTTGACGAAACGGCCTGCAACGGCTTGCAAGGTAAACGAAACATAGAAGGTCGTTTTTCTTCAGAATCAAAATTCCAGCTACCCGCATCCATGTACACGGTAGCCGAGGTATCACTGGCCTTCCCGCTTTCATCTATCCATTCCTTATCTTCGTACGTCACCTTCCAGCTTGCATCACTCTTAATCGTTTGTCCGTCAATATAAATAGACGGAGGAGTAATCTGGTTCCATACCTTGATATTGATTTTGTGCTTTCCTGACGGAATTGTCAGTCTTTCGGGCATGCCAAACTGTAATTTGCCGTCCAGTTTGACGTTGTATCTGCCTTCCACACTCAACCGTATCGTTTCGGCGACAGGTAAGTCAACCTCTTTACTGAATTCAACAACCACATAGTGACTGTCTGTTTTCCAGAAAGGAGGGAAAAAAGCTCCTCTTTCCGTACGACGGTTGTTCATCTGGTTGCCCAACCATATTTCATAATCTCCCGGATACCATATCCAGGTCTGTGCCTCCAATGAAGCACACATCCCCACCGAAGCAAGCAAGGTTACAAATTTTGTTTTCATTTTGCGTGTTTTATTGTTCAAGTATTCTATCAGAATTCAGTTACCACCGGACGCCCTTCCATCCAGGCAATCATATTCAAGACCAGAAAATTCCAGTTTTGAAATCCCTTATTCAGTACCGGCTCTCCATTATCGGGCAGATAGTATTCATGCAATGCCCCGAAGCGTTCGAAATCACGTCCCAACAACAATACGGTTTTCTCTGCAACTTCACGTGCTTCTTTCTCATAGCCATATTCCAATAAGCCACGGAAAACAAGATAATTCACGTTAATCCAAACAGGTCCGGCCCATGAAGACGGATTACCGCTGGCACGTACATCGTACATTTTTTCCAGCGGAGAAAGCGTACGAATGCCAGCAGGAGCGTTAAACGAAGTGGTATCACAAAAATGTATCTGCACCATTTGCCGGGCTTGTTCCGGCGTCGCAACTTTAGCCCACATTGTCATAAAACCACTCCATACGCTAAATCGTTGAATCAGGCAGTCGTAAGTTCTGGGTTGTCCTACATGCAAGTATAAATCTCCCGGATGCAATCCTTCGATGTCGGGCTTTTCTACTGAAAGGAGATTGAAGTCTACACTATAATAAAAGCGGTCACGCGCATCCCAGCAATGTTTCTGAATATTATTTTTTAAGGTATCTGCCTCCTTTTGAAAGAAAGTTGAAATATCTTTCAGGTTCAAACAATCGGACAGGTAAGCCATTGCCAGAAGCTCCTTGTACATTAAACAATTCAGAAATATAGATCCCGAACTTTCATGAGGGCGATAAAAAGTACTCGGATCATTGTCTACTCCGATAGCCTCGTCGGTTTCCCAATAAATAAGTCCAGTTGCTTTATGCCGGTGGAAATTAAGATATTTGGAAACAAAAGCCTGTAGTGTATAAAAATCTTCCCGTAACCATTCAGCATCTCCACCCATATTTTTTACGATAAAGGCAGCATGCTGGGCAAGCGTAGGCTTATGCATATTAGTCTTCCACGGATTTCGCTTTTTCAACATATCTTCACGGCTCGGAGCATTACGCTCTATCCAGATAGGAATCCAGCCATCCATTCCTCCATAACTCAATGAATTCAGTACACATCCTTGCTCATAAGCCAAAGCTTCCCTTTTATCAGCCTCGGTTCCCTTATCCGATAAAATTTGACGCAGAGCAACATCGCTAAGCCACGAATCCCAATCCCATAACATATCCAGATACTGACTACTTCCCGGAGCCAAAAAAGGAAATCGTAAAGAGCCTCCAGCCTGACGATACATGCCTTTCATCTCCTTATATATATGTGTTTTGCAAATCTCCTTATATTTCTCAATATTCACGACGTTGCGTTCCGGCAACTGAGCCCGACACAGGCACCCTATTACAATATTTAATACAAATATCAAAATTGTCTTTTTCATAGCGACTGAATGATTTATAGTCAATAACAATAACAAAAGAAAAGGCTGATAACCTTGAAAAGATTTTCACCTTATCAACATCGGATAGATTTATCAAGTTATCAAGGCAAAAATAGCAAACCAAAATTCAAAACAAAAGCAAGCAAAGAATAAACAACATTTATTAACAGTAAGAGATTGTTTAGGAATGATTTTATCCTCACAGGCAGCAAACATCCCCTATCAAGTAATTTTTCAATCAAATAAATCAAATAAGTCAGTCGTTAAATCAAAAACAGCAATTTCGTCATTGGCTAAAGAACTACATTTGCAATATCTAAACTTGAAAAACATAAAACCAAATTAAAGCTATGACAAAATGCTTTTTTGCAGTCGACCTGGGCGCAACCAGCGGACGCACGATATTAGGATATTTCACTCCACAAGGATTGGTAACAGAAGAGATCAACCGATTTCCCAATTACCTGATAGAAACAGGAGGACATTATTACTGGGATATATACGAACTCTACCGGAACATTGTAGAAGGTCTGAAGATAGTTGGCCGAAAAAAAGATGTAGAAATAACGTCTGTCGGCATAGATACATGGGGAGTCGATTTTGTCTGCATCGGAAAAGATGGAGGATTACTGCGACAACCATATTCATACCGCGATCCACATACAACAGGAGCACCTGAAAAATACTTTCAGCGTATATCCAGAAATAAGGTATATAAATGTACAGGCATTCAGGTTATGAACTTCAATTCTCTGTTCCAACTTGATACATTACGTAGAAACAATGACAGTGCCTTAGAACAGGCCGACAAAATCTTGTTCATGCCAGATGCCCTCAGTTACATGCTAACAGGAGAAATGATTACAGAATACACCATCGCTTCGACCGCCCAACTGGTCAATGCACAGACACGTCGACTTGAACCTCTGTTACTTAAAAGCATCGGATTGAGTGAAAAACATTTCGGACGCTTTGTTTATCCGGGAGAAAAAATAGGGACTCTAACAGAAGAACTACAACATCAGACGGGACTGGGAGCTATCCCTGTCATAGCTGTAGCAGGACACGACACTGCTTCTGCCGTTGCAGCAGTACCTGCGACAAACAATAATTTTGCTTATTTAAGCAGCGGTACATGGTCACTGATGGGAATTGAAACTCAGGCACCTGTCATTACAGCCGAAACAGAAGCACTAAACTTTACCAACGAAGGAGGAGTTGACGGAACCATCCGCCTGCTGAAAAATATTTGTGGCATGTGGCTGCTGGAGCGTTGCCGCATCAACTGGGGAGAAACTTCATACTCAACCCTGATAGCCGAAGCCAATGCCAGTGAACCTTTCCGAAATTTAATTTATCCAGACGACGACGCCTTTGCCAATCCGTCGAACATGGAAGAGGCTATCAAAAAATACTGTACCGATCATAACCAGCCTGCCATTGAAACACGCGGGCAGTTAATCCGTTGCATATTCGAAAGTCTGGCATTGCGTTACCGGCAAGTCCTCGAAAACCTGCAACGCCTGTCACCCTACCCGATAGAAGTACTTCATGTCATCGGAGGAGGAAGCCGTAACGACCTGCTGAACCAATGGACAGCAAATGCAATCGGCATGCCAGTCGTAGCCGGTCCTTCGGAAGCGACTGCAATAGGCAACATCATGGTTCAAGCCGTAGCAGCAGGCAAAGCCACCAACATTGCCTCCATGCGTCAGTTCTTAAGTCGCGCAACACACCTAAAGACATTCCTCCCAGAGCATAAGGATACATGGGATGTCGCTTATCTTCAGTTTAAAACAATTACTCAATAATCTATCAATTAACCTAAACACACCTATCATGAAAGAGGAATTAATTACCCAAGCGTATGAGATAGCCAAAGAACGCTACGCAGCTATAGGAGTAGATGTAAACAAAGCTCTGGATACACTACAGAAAATTTCGTTATCCTTACACTGCTGGCAGGCAGATGATGTTGCCGGATTTGAATCAAATGGCTCACTCAGTGGAGGAATTCAAGCTACGGGAAACTATCCGGGAAAAGCACGTAACATCGACGAAGTGCGCCAGGATGTACTAAAGGCGGCATCCTATCTGCCAGGCACACACCGTCTGAACCTCCACGAAATCTATGGAGATTTTCAGGGAAAGTTCGTCGACCGTGACCAAGTGGATGTTTCATACTTTGAAAGCTGGATACAGTGGGCAGCAGAAAACAAGATGAAACTTGATTTCAACTCAACATCTTTCTCGCATCCCAAAAGCGGAAATCTTTCTTTAGCCAATCCGGACAAGGCAATCCGCGATTTCTGGGTTGAGCATACCATCCGATGTCGTGCCATTGCCGAAGAAATGGGAAAACGCCAGAACGATCCTTGTATCATGAATGTATGGGTACACGATGGAAGTAAAGACATTACTGTCAACCGTATGCTGTATCGTGAACTGCTGAAAGATTCGCTCGACCGCATTTTTGCCACCGAATATAAAAACATGAAAGACTGCATCGAGTCGAAAGTATTCGGCATTGGTCTGGAAAGTTATACAGTAGGTTCAAATGATTTCTACATCGGCTACGGAGTCAGCCGCCAGAAGATGATTACACTCGATATGGGACACTTCCATCCGACAGAAAGCGTTGCCGACAAATTGTCGTCACTGTTACTGTATGTTCCGGAAATCATGCTGCACGTCAGCCGTCCGGTACGCTGGGACAGCGACCACGTTACAATCATGAACGATGAAACATTAGACTTATGTCAGGAAATTGTTCGTTGCAATGCGCTCGACCGCGTACATATCGGCTTAGACTTTTTCGATGCAAGCATCAACCGTATCGGTGCTTACGTCATCGGAGCACGTGCCACTCAGAAGTCAATGTTACGTGCATTACTTGAGCCAACGGCAAAACTCCGTGAATACGAAGCCAACAATCAGTTGTTCGAACGCCTTGCTTTACTGGAAGAAGCCAAAGTATTGCCATGGAATGCAGTATGGGATATGTTCTGCTTGAAGAATAACGTCCCTGTAGGTGAAGAATATATTCCCGATATAGAAAAATACGAAGCAGAAGTTACATCAAAACGTTGCTAAATCTTGATACAGATATTGTCCAAAGGTCCTGTACCTGCGGATGATATCTGGTTTATACAAATAAAGTAAAATCGGATAAAAAACAATCATACTCTTTATGAATACGCTGATAGGTTTGCTAATTATTGCCATAGGCAGTTTCGGACAAAGCAGTTCGTATGTACCAATCAACAAAGTAAAGAACTGGTCATGGGAAAGTTTCTGGCTGATACAAGGAATTTTCGCATGGCTTGTATTTCCTTTGCTGGGAGCATTGCTGGCGGTTCCTTCCGGAAGTACGCTTCCGGAACTATGGAACAGCGGAGGAGCTTTGTCTGCCATTATATATGGAATATTATGGGGGGTAGGAGGTTTAACATTCGGCCTGAGCATGCGCTACCTGGGAGTTGCCTTGGGACAAAGCATTTCATTAGGCACATGTGCCGCCTTCGGAACGTTGTTTCCTGCCTTGTTCGGCGGAACAGACTTATTCCATGGAGAAGGTCTGATGCTGCTCATCGGGGTCTGTATCACTCTGGCCGGCATTGCCGTCATCGGATATGCAGGCAGTCTGCGTTCCAAAAACATGAGTGAAGAAGAAAAGAAAGCAGCGGTAAAAGATTTCGCCCTGACAAAAGGCCTGCTGGTTGCTCTGCTTGCCGGAATCATGAGTGCCTGCTTCGCCTTAGGACTGGATGCAGGAACCCCTATAAAGGAAGCAGCTCTTGCAAAAGGGACAGACGCTTTGTATGCCGGCCTGCCGGTCATCTTTCTGGTTACTTTAGGCGGATTCTGTACCAATGCAGCATACTGCATACAGCAGAACCTGAAAAACAAGACCGGAAAAGAATATTTATCAGTAAGCACAAGTACCTTTACCAATAATATACTATATTGTGCACTGGCAGGAGTCTTATGGTATTCACAATTCTTCGGCTTGGAAATGGGTAAAAGCTTCCTCACAGAAAGTCCGGTATTACTTGCTTTTTCATGGAGCATACTCATGTCGCTGAATGTTACTTTCAGCAATGTATGGGGAATCCTGCTGAAAGAATGGAAAGGATGCAGTGCCAGTACCATAGGAATACTTATACTCGGTCTTGCCGTACTGATTGCTTCCATCATCGTAGTGGCAATGGCACAAGCCTGAGATATAAACTTTATCATCAATTTTAACGATATATAAACATGGAATCTATTTTGAATAACCGTCCGGCGCTGGCAGCCGAAATTAACAAAGTAGCCGAAGTTGCCGGTTATTTATGGCAAAAAGGATGGGCTGAGCGCAACGGAGGAAATATTACCATCAACGTTACAGAATATGTTGACGATGCAATAAAGGCAATGCCCGCCATCAGCGCAGCAACTCCCATCGGAGCTACCCTGCCTTACCTGAAGGGTTGCTACTTTTACTGTAAAGGGACCAACAAGCGCATGCGCGACCTTGCACGCGATCCGATGGCAAACGGCTCGGTCATCCGCATTTTGGACGACTGTGCAAGCTATGTCATCATTGCCGACCAGCCGGTAAATCCGACCTCAGAACTGCCTTCTCACTTGAGTGTACACAATTATCTCATCTCAAAAGGTTCGAATTATAAAGCTTCTCTGCATACTCATCCCATCGAACTGGTAGCTATGACACACAACAAGAAGTTCATGGAAAAAGATTATGCTTCCAATTTATTATGGAGCATGATACCAGAAACAAAGGCATTCTGCCCGAGAGGCTTAGGAATGGTGCCTTATAAATTACCAAGTTCCGTAGAGCTTGCCACAGCTACCATTGACGAACTGAGCGATTACGATGTGGTAATGTGGGAAAAACATGGAGTCTTTGCTGTGGATACTGATATCATGGCAGCGTTCGATCAGGTAGATGTACTGAATAAATCAGCCTTAATCTACATTGCAGCCAAGAATATGGGATTTGAACCCGACGGCATGAGTCAGGAACAAATGAAAGAAATATCTGTTGCGTTCCATTTACCGAAATGAAAAGGAAACGATGATACATGCAAATGCCGGAGCAATGACAGGCAGAAGATATTGAGGAATTGTATCGCAAGCCTACTAATATCACATAATCAGTTTAAAGACCAGAAGGAGAGTCTGCCCAGACCCACCCTCTGGTCTTTTTTGATAACTGACCAAACATGTTTCATAAATAATTCTAACAGACCTACGACAACCAGTTACATTTAAATCAAAATTTGTATTTTTGTAAACCGAAGTTACGAAAAGAGTGTAATTTATTGGAACTGAGCGTAGGTTAATTGCTCATGATAGTAATAGGTTACGATTTAGTTAGTTATCTACTGCATCATCCTTCTGCGCGTTGCGTAACCTTCAAAGAACTCTTCGTATGCAAAAGTAACAATAAAACGGGAGATTTTGAAATGAATCTCCCTAATTTTTTCTTCTCATACAAGTTTTTCCGTAAAAGCGGTTTTGTCCGTCGGCACACCATCGCCCAAAAGGATTTTGGTCGAACGTATGCCGACTACGCATAAGCGGAGAAAAGGGCTTTGCCTCACGCCTAAACAACAGTTTAGACTAATGATGCAAGGCCCATTTCTTTTGTGCTTATGCCAAAGAGGTGCTTTTACGGGTTTCTGACGATTTTTCTTTTTCCACTGTTCCTTTGAGCCGTAAGCGGAAAGCCGTGTCTGACCGCCCGATCCATAAATGGAACAAGCCGTCACACACGGCAGGCAAACCGGGAAGAATGATTTTATCCGTCCGACCGTACACGCTCGGCCAGACATATAAAATCATACTTCCTTGCCGGTGGTTTGCCCGGTTTCACGCCTCCGGCTATGTCCCTTTTCCTTTTGGCGTTTTCCCTTTTTTACGGATTTCTCTTTTGAAGTTTTCCTGTCCAATCTGCCTCCACTTCCGTTTACCTCCATTTTCGCGTCTTTCAGTGAGCCGCATCAGATAGTCATTTCCGTTCTGGGCGCAAAGGTAATTCCGGGATTGGACGGGAATGCAAGGTCAAGCCTCCTGTTTTCGGAAAAAATCTCCAGCCCTGCGGGTAGTATTTTTCCCGAAAAACCTTGCATTCCCTAATCCCTACCTTTTCAAGCACCCGAAACGAAAACGACCGATGCGACAGAAAGACGCATAAAAAAAATGTCGGATAAACGAGAGGCAGATAAGATAGTTTGAAACTCAACTCCCTCAGCTCTTGAATCCGCATTAAAAAACAAAAAAATCAAAAACAGCGAAGATATGACGGCAACGGCAAATTTCAGACAAATGGCGCAGTACATAGGGCTTGCGATATGCGGCTTGATGGTACGCACCGCCTTCGGGATGTTCGGCATCTTTTGGGGCATTATTAGAGAGATTGTAAACGGAGTGTTCCGAGTGGCGATAGGTGTAATCGTGGCTATCCTTTCCACTATTGCCTTCTTCGGCTTCATCCTTTGGTTATTCACCCTTTAACCCCTACTGACATGGCAAAGAGAAGCAGCAAAACGGCAGCGCAGCAGTGCAGATACTACGAGGTGGACAACATCTTCGTGTACATGGTGGAAACGTACATCAACGGCAACATATCCGTGTTCCGTGAACTCTACCGAGAACTGAACAAGGACGCACGGAGGGACTTTACAGACTTCCTTCTGAGCGAGGTAGAGCCGACCTATTGGAGAGAAATACTGAAACAGACAATCTAAAAAAGACAGCGATATGAAAGGAACAGAACATTTCAAGAGAACGATACAGATGTATCTGGAGCAGCGTGCAGCGGAAGATACGCTCTTTGCGAGGAACTACCGCAACCCTGCCAAGAACATAGACGATTGTGTCACCTACATTCTCAACTACGTGCAGCGGAGCGGTTGCAACGGCTTCACGGACGGGGAGATATTCGGGCAAGCCGTCCACTACTATGACGAGAACGAGATAGAGGTAGGCAAGCCCATTCAGTGCCAAGTGGCGGTGAACCACGTTGTGGAACTCACGGCAGAGGAAAAGGCGGAAGCACGGCAGAACGCAGTCCGCAGATACCAAGAGGAGGAACTCCGCAAGTTGCAGAACCGCAGCAAGCCGAGAACCGCCACCAAAGCGACCGCACAAGAAGTACAACAACCCAACCTATTCAATTTCTGATTATGAAACCGAGAACACCCATACAGCAGGAAGTCGCACGATTGAGCGAGCGACTGCCGAAATTGACCGCCACACAGAGGGCTTACGCTTTCCGCCATTGCTTCAAACATTACGCCATCAAGAGGGCGGACGGCACGAACATCTGCACCGAGTGCGGACATTCGTGGAGGAGTGAACACAACCTTGCGGACACCGTTTGCGGATGCACCTGCCCGCATTGCGGCATGGAGTTGGAAGCGTTGCGCACCCGAAAGAGCGTGTTCAGCGAGAACGAGTATTTCTGCATCATCACCACCTGCAAGCAGTACCAAGTGATACGCTTCTTCTTCGTCAAGTCCCAATACAAGGCAGGGCAGGCAGCCGGGTATTCCATTTATGAAGTGGTGCAAAGGTGGATTTCGCCCAAAGGCACAACCGTCACCATTGCCCGACTGCGTGGAATGTCCATACTTTACTACGACCTATGGGCGGAATACAGCGACATGGAGGTACGCAAGAACAACAAACTCCGTGCATACGATATAAACCCCGTCTGCACCTATCCCCGACAGCGTTTCATACCCGAACTGAAACGCAACGGCTTCAATGGCGAATACCACAACATACTGCCTTACGACCTTTTCACGGCTATCCTTTCCGACAGCCGAGCCGAAACGCTGTTGAAGGCAGGGCAATACCCCATGTTGCGCCACTATATCCGCAGTTCCTTTGACATAGAGAGGTATTGGGCATCCGTAAAGATATGTATCCGCAACGGCTACACCATTGCTGACGGCTCCATGTGGCGTGACACCATAGACCTCCTGCGGCATTTCGGCAAGGACACGAACAGCCCGAAGTACGTCTGTCCCTCCGACCTCAAAGCCGAACACGACAGACTTATGCACAAGCGCAACAAGGAGATAGAACGCAAGAAGTTGGAGGAACGCATCCGCCAAGCGAAGAAACACGAGAAGGCATACCGCAAACTCAAAGGCATATTCTTCGGCATCGCCTTCACGGACGGCACTTTGCAGGTGCGTGTGTTGGAGAGCGTTGCGGAGTTTGCAGCGGAAGGGACGGAACTGCACCATTGCGTGTTTTCCAACTCCTATTTCCTTGAAAAGAACTCTCTTATCCTATCCGCTACCATTGACGGCAAGCGCATAGAAACGGTGGAGGTTTCCTTGAAGACATTGGAAGTGGTGCAAAGTCGTGGCTTGCACAATTCCAATACCGAGTACCACGACCGCATTGTAAACCTTGTGAACAGCAACGTGAACCTTATCCGCCAGCGGATGGAAGCGGCATAGTATCAACCTATAATACCCAATAGTATGGAAGTAAAAATTGAAAGCATGGTTTGTCTGTGGGACGATAAAATCCCCACGATGTTCCTTGAATTTGTGAACCTCCTCACTCTTGCAACGAGTGAGGAGCAGTTAAGACGGAGTGTAAAGAACTTTGCCGAGAAGCACGGACTTGACAGGTTTTTCCTTTACGGCTTCGGTTCCCACCATTTCTACCTGCACCAACGCTACACGAGCGACCCCGAAATGGTGATGAAGAACAGAGTTTTGTCAGTACATTTTTAACCACCCTAAAATCAACGATTATGGCAACACGGATGACCATCAACGGAGTAAGCACCTGCACGGAAGCAGGTACGGAGAAATACGAGCGTTTCCAATTAGGTATCGGCAGACGCAAGCGGACACTTGTGCAGTACGACTACCGCCACCCCACAGACGGAGAGTTGTTCTCTTGTGTCAAACCCACATTGGACGAGTGCCGAGAAGCACGGGATGAGTGGCTCACGGCAAAGGAAGGAAAGGAGGACAGACGATGAACGCAGCCTATCAAACGCTGATAGTGAAGTTCAGTGAGCCTATCAAAGTATTGGACGGCATCTTTGACGATGCCGAAGCGTGGGGAGTTGATACCCTAAAAGGGTGGATAGACGACTACGAGAGCAGCAGGTTTACCGCCATCAACAGCCATACGGCAGTCATCACAAGCGAGTACAATATGGAGTGCCTGATGGAATGGTTGAAACGAAACACACCCATTGCCGAGATAACAGAATGTTAAACAAGTTGGCGGTGTCCGCACCGCCAACCTACAACCAAGAAAAGCATGATAGCGAAGACTATTTTACAGCAGATAGGCGGCAGACGCTTTGCCGCCATGACGGGAAGCAAGGACTTTATAGATATGGGTAACGGACTGCGCATGAGCCTTGCGAGGAACAAGACGAGTGCCAACCGCCTTGACATCATCTACGATGCCGGCTTAGACCTCTACAATATGCGTTTCTACCGCAGGACGTTCAGCAAAAAGACATTCGAGTGCAAGACGAAGGACATCGAAACACACGATGGCATATATTGCGATATGCTGGAAGAAATGTTCACGATGGTAACAGGACTCTACACCCATTTTTGAGTGGCGGCGGACAAAGCCGCCCTACTTTCTTTCGGTGAGCATGACGGCGGACAAAGAAAGTAGCAAAGAAACCGCTGTCCCAATCTACGATAGTATTCACAAAAACAAGTTTCAATCATGGAAGAAATCAGACAGAACGGAAAAATCATCCTGCACAGCGATGACGGAACAAGCATAAGGATGATTTTCAAAAACCTCACGGGCAGGATTTTTCAAGGTCAGGAATATGTGGAGTATATCCGGCATATCGCAATCGGGGAGATGGGATTTTCGCCCGGCATCATAGAGCATTGCAGGGACGGTGAAGTAATCGGCAAAGGAAAAATCCCGAATGTATGAAAAGCGGAAACTCCGATGAAGTTGCGGCTTCATCGGAGTTTCATTTGTCAGGCATTTGCCATGTTACGGAATGTACAGCAGCGCAAACTCCGCCTTTCTCCGTTTGAGCAGCATGGCGTGCCGTTTCCCCTTGTAGTTGCAGAAAGCGATATATTCCCGGTAAATGTTCCTGTCGCCCGCCTCCAATTTTCGGATCAGCGTGCTTTTGGGTATCTTCCCGCTCCCCAAAAGCCGGTATGGACCGACATTGTAGGCGAGCGTGGCAAGGAGCAGACTGTCACGCCCGAACTTACGGAACATGGCGCAGAACTTACGCAAGTCTTTCCGCAGGAGTGCGTCCGCCTGCCGCTTCGTCATGGTGCGTGCCGAATACCTTTCCCCCGGCTGCACCTGATGACCCCAGCCCACGTATGGGTGGTGTTTCTCCGAGTGCCAGCCTTCAAAATACTTCGTACAGCGAACCGCCCGCTCAAAAGGCGGCAGGCGGTAGATTGCCGCCTGCCTGTCCGTCCCCTTCCGACGGCTGTCCCGTGCGGACACGGAGCAGACCGCCAGCAGCGAACAGAGGATAGCCATGAATACACGCATCATCTTGGCAGAGGTTTGTAATTGCCTATGGGGATGACGGTCTGAATGTCGTCCTTCACGTTCCGGTTGTTGAAGTCAAATTCCAATTCGTAGGAATTTTTGAAATTGTCCTCCACCACCACGATGAAGTTGTGCGCCTCGTCGCCCTCAGCCGTATAGTACAGCCGGAACTTCTCGTTTTCGAGCAGGTAGCGGTCATTGGGCAGAAAAGTAATGCCGCCCGCCATTTTCAGCGTGCCTTCCCCTTCGAACTGGAAATACCGGATGGTGTAGAGCGTGTTGGCGTAATCGCCCGTCCTTTTCAGTTCACAGCGGATTTCCACCGTCTGCCCCTTTGTGACCTTGTTCGGTACGGGCATCGTTTCCACCGTGAACGGATAGGATTGCTGGATGTCCATGTCATCGTCACACGATGCGAGCGTGAGCGACACGGCGGCGAACAGGCAGAGTGCCAACGCCTTGAAGATGGATATTCTCTTGTTCTTGTTGTTCAGTATGTTCATTGTCCTTTGATTTTTAAGTTATTGTTCATTTCTTTTTTGCTGTCAGTTGCAGATACTCGTTCAAGTCCTTGCAACCGTCATAGAGTGCGGAACAGTTACAGACACGTCCGCCGTAGTGTCCTTTGAGGGCTTCCAGCGTCCTCCGCCCGGCTTCGTCACGGTCGAGGAAGCAGTCGATGCGCCCGTACCCGTCTAAGTGTTTTACCGCCTTACCCACGTTGGCGACGGAGTTCAGCACAAGGCTGTCGCCTGTTTCCAATCCAAGCGTGGCAGCGGAAAGGAAGTCCATAAATCCTTCAAATAAACTGCACACGCCAGTCGGAGAACTTTCCATTTTGACCAGCGACACATCCTTCGGCGGCACGCAACCCTTGAAATAACGGCTCCGGATTTCATAGCCGCCAACCACGTTCTGGAAACCGATTGCGAAATACCGTTTTCCACGCACGCCGTAGTTCAAGCGGCAGCAGTGACGGGATGCAACGGCATAAGGGATGCCCCGTTCCGCCAGATACTCTGTTAATGGTGAGCGGAGCAGTGGGACGGCTTCCACCCCCTCAAAGGCAGGTTCGGACGGTTCCGGCAGGTACAACGGCTTTTCCGATGCGACAAACGGCATACGGGCGGTTTCCGCTATGAATCTTGCCTGCGCCATGAAGTCACCGCTTCGGGCAAACTCCCCGGCAAGCGTGAAGATGTCACCGCCCTTGCCCAAACCGAAGTCGTACCAGAGCCGTTTCGCCACGTTCACACGGAAAGAGGGCGTGCGCTCACTGCGGTACGGCGCACGATACCAAAGTTCGTTTCCGCTCCTTCGGACAGGCTCATGCCCCAACCGCGCGAGAAAGTCCGCGAGGGATATTTGCCTCATGGTGTCTATATCCGTCCGTTCCATGCCGCGTGTCAGTTGATGACGAACTTGATGCCCACCCCGAATTGGGTATGGAACTTCTTCGTGTCGCCACCCCACAGGCAACGCTCCCGGAGGTTGGCGAGCAGGGCGATACGGTCAGCCACGTAAAACTCTACATCGAGCGTCAGCGCACCGCCGTAGATGAAGGCGTCCCGGTCGTGCAGTGTCGAACCGTCATGCAGCACTTTTTCGCCCCAATTCACCGATTCATACCCGGCGAGAGCCGAAGCCCCCGCATAGACGAACACGATTTTACGGGCATCGGAAAGTATCTTGAAATAGTAGCCGCCTTCCGCCGTGAACTGCGCCACAGGTATGGCGGTGTCCTTGTACGGGTTGTTTTTCAGGAGATACTCACCTCCGAACACCCATTTGTTCCCCTTCTTCGTGTAGGTGGAGAGAGCCGCCCCGAAACTGTACCCGCCGTCGTTGCCGCCGGGTTTGAAGCCGTCCGCCAGATTCGCCCTGACCTCGATGCCCTGCATCTTCGGCAGGCATCGCTGGGCGTGCGCCTGCCCCGTGAACAGGGCAAGCGACGCGATGATTATTGCGATGTACTTTCTCATGGTCAGCGCACTTGAAGTTCGTTGATGGTATTGGCGCGCACCAAGTCCTCGTTCTCGATCACGAAGGACTGGTGACGGCCGCCGTTCTTCTCGTTCAGCTCCACCACGAGGCACTTGCCGTCGGGTATGGTGAACTTCGCCATCGTGAAGACCGTGCGTTCGCTTTTTTTGCCCGGCACGAGCGTGGCGTAGTTCTGCGCGCGGAGCGGCAGGATGATACGCTCCTGCACGGCGGTACGCTTCGCCACCTTCTTGTCCACGATTTTCCATGTGATGTAGTCCACATCGAAAGGCACGTTGCTCTGGTTCTTGATTTCCGTGTGGAAATACAGAAGCCCGTTGTGCGTGTAGATGCCTTTCAGAAGGTACTGGATGCCGAAACGCTTGCAGCCGATATGCTTCACCTCACGTTTGTTCTGCTTGTGGATGGACTTCATGATAAGGCGCACCAGCATCGGACTTTCGCTGCCTAATTCTTTCAGGTAGATTTCCTGCGCGTTGTTCGGACGGTTCACCGCCTCGCCGTCATGGATGAAGTCGCACATCTCCACGTTGAGCAGCAGCGGTTCGGCGGCGTATTTCACGTTGAAGGTGTAGAAACTCCCGTCCTCCGTGATGACGGACATGTTGGTTTCGTTCGGGAAATTCCTCACGGTAGCCTTCACACGGATGACGTTCTCCGCTCCGTCGGCTTTGCCCGCAATCAGGTCGGGCGAGCCTAAATCGACATAGCGCACCTCCGCCGGGAAGATGACATGCACGGTCTTGTCGTAGGTCACTTCCAAGCCGTGCGGGGGAACCATGCGGTCAAAGCCCAGCTTTCTCGTCAGACCGTGATACAGGTCGCCGTCCGCCTCCTTCTGCGGATAGACCTCTTTTGTCAAGGTCAGTTCTTCACTTCCGTTGGTCGTTTCAACGGTTACGTTTTCCTGCGCGTTGGCAGTTGCGATGCCCATAGCGAGGGCAAACATCATGATTACTTTTCTCATTTTACTTTGAATTTAGTGGGTTGTTGTTATTGATTGGATTTCTTATGATTATACATCAGTTCTTCTCCTGATAGAGCATGACCCTGTACCCGGCTTTCAGATGCACTTTGACGGTGCGCATCTTCTTGGCAATGTACTGGCTCGTGCCTTGTATCAGCCCCTTGCCCAAGTCGGAGGCGAGCTGCGCCCCGGCATTGGTGGAGATGTTGATGCTACTGCCGAGCGAACCGCCCATGTTGGCGGCAACCTCCCTGACGGCGTTCATCTCCATCGAGTTGGGGATGAATATGCCGGGCTGCCCGTCCGTGTCATAGACCTCCAACTCCACCGGGATAACCGTACCGTCGTGTTCCAGCGAGGTGATTTCGATGCCGAGCCGTTCACCCTGAATCTTGGCTGCGCCGACCACCACCGCATTACGGGGGATGATCCGGTCTGCTACCGCCATCGGCTCCAACAGCCGCAACCTGACCGCCTGCCCGTCCGTCACGCTCTGCGCCCCATAGACGCATGCCGGTATGGTGTTCCTGTCCGGTACGGTTGTAACGCCCACCGCCGTGTTGAAACTGCGGTTGCGTTCCTGCGAGAAGGAAGCGACAAATTCGGCATTGCTCATGGGCTGTCCGAGCGAGGACACCACCTGATGCGTCACTTGCCTGACGGGTTTTGCCGTGTTCTTTCCGGTTTTCTGCACGGGGGACGGCTCTGCGGTCTGTCCCGCTGCCGCCTGCGTGCCGTTCTGACCGCCCATGTACTTCGCCGCCAGTTCGTAGGATTTTTCCATGAGTGCCACCTGCTCGTCCATCGTGGAGCTTCTCTCTTTTCCGCTTTCCAGTTCGGATTCGAGGGTGGCGATGCGTTCCAGCAGCTCGTCCATCTCCGCATTGTCGTTCTTCGGCTGCTCGTAGAAGTTGCCGAGCGTGGCATTGAGGTCACGGTAGGCGGCTGCCGAGGACTGGATGGTCTTCGGTGCTGGCTTCACCGCCTCTTCCGTTCCGCCGGGATTGGCAAGGTCGAAGTCGCTGTCCCCATCCGCTTCCACCGTTTCGCGGTCGAACAGGTCGCCCAACTGCTGCATGGCGCGGCTGCGGTTCTCCTGCCGTTCCTCCATTGCCCCCTGCTCGTAGGCTTTCGCCTTGTCACCGATAATCCGGCGGTTCTCCTTGTCCGCATCGGGCATCTCGATGTTGTAGCCGCTTGTTCCCGGCTCCTGCTCCTTGCCGGAGGACGGGGCGAATATCAGCCACATAGCCCCGATGAATACCAGCACCATAGCGGGAAGCACTATCATTTTCTGGCGTTTCAGCCGTTGGGCTTCGGTCAGCGGCTTGCGCTCCTTTTTCGGCTTGTCGTTGCCGGGAGCCGCCTTGTTTTCGTTCTTGGGTTCATTCTTCGTCTGTTCCATATAAATAAGGTATTACATTGTGATTGTTATCCGGCTTCACGGACAGTTCCACCTGTCCGGCATGGTCTATCTCCATCCGGCTGCCGTCATTCCTGCCGATGTCATAGACGGCTTTACCGAAGGTGTAGAGGGCAAGTGCGGCGAATGCGATGAGCATCGCCAGCACGATGCGCCTGCGTGTCTTCGGCGGCAAGCCGTCCAGATACCCTTTGAGCCGTTCCACCAGCATTTTCTTTTTGTCGTGGAGTTTCCAGTACGCACTCCACAGTGATTTCTTGATTTTCTTCATGTCCGTTTACCTTTTGATGGTTTGTAAATCTTTGTTCTCGATGATGGTGAATCCCTCGATGGTGAACCCGTTGGGGTTGTCGTCCGAACGGGACGAGTTCAAGAGGCGGCACGTGGTCACGAGGCTGCGCTCTGTGACGTTGCTCTGCCGGATGATTTTCTGCGTGGCGTAGGTCACGGTGCGGTAGGGATAGCCGTTGAAGTCGCACACCACGCTGTCCACCTTCAGCACTTGGTTGATGTTACCGGCGATGATGCGGTTGTAGTACCCCTTCTCGGCGAAGTCCGAATAGTAGTTGTACACGCTCTTGTCTGCCAGCAGCAACGCACGCTTCACGTTGTGTTCTATCGCGCTCTTTTCGGGCGAGAGCGTGAAGAACAGCTCGTGGAAGCGGCGCACATGCTCCCTCGCTTCCGCCGGACGGTTCTGCGAGAGGTCCTGCGAGAGTGCCAGCATCAGCGACTTGCCGTTGTCCAGCACATAGATCTTTTCCCGCTGCCGCTCCGCGAAGCGGTAGGAACTCCACACGCTCCATACCGTTATCACTGCGCACAGCGAGAGGAAGACGATACCGAACAGGCGTATCTGCCTGAACGATGATTCGATGTTTTTGAGTGACTTGAATTCCATTTTACTTTTTCCGTTTATAATTCCACATTGATTATTTCAGCAGTTTCCCGGCACGTCCGACCATGTTGCCTGCGGTAGCACCCGCCACGCTTCCCGCCATGCCTCCGGCGCGTCCCGCCATCTGGTTCACGTTGCGCCCGTAGCCGCCCATGCCCCCGGCTTGGATGATCCAGCCCGCCACCGTCGGAATGGTGAAGTAGCCGATGATGCCGATTATCATGAACACGATATACACCCCGTCGCTGGAATCCAGCGAGAAGTTGGGGTCGGTCTGCATGCGCTCGATGTCGCTCTGGAGCATCAACACCTGAATCTTGGCGAGTATGGTGCTGAATATGTCCGACACGGGCAGCCACAGATAGACCTGAATGTAGCGGCATATCCACTGCGTGAGCGTGCTTTGGAAGCCGTCCCACACCGATATGGCGAAGGCTATCGGACCGAGTATCGCCAGCACCACGAGGAAGAAGGTGCGGATGGTGTCTATCACGAGGGCGGCGGCTTGGAACATCAGTTCCAGTATCTCGCGGAAGAAGTCGCGGATGCCCTTCTTCATCTTGTACATCCCCCGGTCGATATACATCCCCGCCATCGTCACCATGTCGGAGGGCGACCAGCCCAATTCCTCCAGTTGCTTGTCAAACTCCTCGTTGGACACGAGGTAGGCGGTTTCGGGGTTGCGCACCATCGCCTCGTATTCCAGCCTGTCCTTCTGCTCCCGGTACTTGTTCATGTCCAAAGTCTGCGTTTCGAGCAGTTTCGCCGTACCCTGCACGACGGGCGAGAGGACGCTGTTTATCGTGCCAAGCACCACCGTAGGGAAGAACATGATGCACAGACCGACGGCAAAGGGACGGAGCATCGGGAAGACGTCTATCGGTTCGGCTCTCGCCAACGAC
The DNA here is from genome assembly GCF_037890145.1 of Phocaeicola sp. HCN-6420. Taxonomy (NCBI): domain Bacteria; kingdom Pseudomonadati; phylum Bacteroidota; class Bacteroidia; order Bacteroidales; family Bacteroidaceae; genus Phocaeicola; species Phocaeicola sp. HCN-6420. Next base: position 546 of record NZ_JBBKBJ010000037.1, on the reverse strand, counting down.
TGCCATACCCGGTAGGCGACATAGAAGAGCGCGCCCAGCCCGGCGATGCCTTTCGCCACGCCCGCCATGTCGGCGCACAGCGGCATCATCTGCTCGTAGAGCGAGCGGAGAATCTGGTGAAGGTTGTCGAACTCCATAGGCTACCAGTATCTTTCGTTCATGCTCCCGTACAGCCCCATGATGCGGTCAAGGTCGTTTTTCTTCTTCGCACGCAGGTAGCTCACGCTGATATTCTTGTTGGTGTAGTAGCTCACGAGGTTGCGGTAACGCTTCATCTTGGAGTGGCAGCGTTCCACCACGTCCATGCGCTCCTTGTCCGTCATGGAGAGCGTGGTGATGTTCACCACGTTCTTCAACTCCGTAAGCACGTCATTGGATTCCTCCAGCAGCTTCGTGTACCCGAAGGCGATGGCTCCGAGTTCCTCCACCGTGAAGTTGTCGTCGCGCAGCATCTTCTGGAAGCTGGTCACGTAGATGTCCGTGATGTCGCCTACCATCAGTATGGTCTGCTGCACCTTGCGGGCGTCCTTGACCAGATTGTTCACG
>NZ_JBBKBJ010000036.1:0-35511 GCF_037890145.1 Phocaeicola sp. HCN-6420 | reverse complement strand
TAAATAACCTATGCTTATGAAAAACATAGTTTCTCTCCTTCTGTTTGTTACTATTCTTCTATTGGGAAGCGGATGCAAAACCACAAACGTTGCGACTAAAAAAGTCAGTCACGAACAAGCAATGCAGGCGCTGGAACAACATCGGTTCAAGATTGTGATAGAAGAAATCTACGACAAAAGCACTTCCAGAAGACGTCCGAAGCAACGATTCGCATCCGACTGCTATTTCAGCATGCAAGGCAATGAGCTTTCTTACTACATCTCACCCGAAGATATAGGCAGCCGGACCAAAAGATCTCCCCGGCATGAGCACGGACTCACAGCCACACTCTCTAAAGGAGAAAGACAAAAGAACGGAGATATCCATTATGAATTGAAAACCAATGGAGAAGTTATCCGAATCTCCACCATGCTGATCATCCTTTACAAGGACACCAACCGATGTTTCGTCCGACTGACCAAAAGTTTTTTAGGCGCCAACTATAACTTTACGGGGTACATATTACCTCAGTAAAGCATTTCCCCAGTTACGGATTATCGCCAGCCCCAAAAGACAACGGCAGTCTGCTTCCTGCCTGCCCCGAGAGGAAGCACGAATCCTCCCTGTTTCCTATCCGATTTTCAAGTTTTTTAGAACCATAAACTCGGTTATATCACGCTTTTTTAGTAACTTTGAACACTTAAAAAACTAGAAGTAAAAAGAGATGAGTGAAGAACTGATACCAAACAGCGGAAACAGTTACTCGGCAAGCAGTATCCAGGTGTTGGAAGGACTGGAAGCCGTACGTAAACGTCCCGCCATGTATATCGGCGATATTAGTGAAAAGGGATTGCACCATCTGGTGTACGAGGTAGTAGACAACTCTATCGATGAAGCCCTGGCCGGTTATTGTACCCATATAGAAGTAACAATCAACGAAGACAATTCAATCACCGTACAGGATAACGGTCGTGGTATTCCTGTCGATTTCCACCAGAAAGAAAAGAAGTCGGCACTGGAAGTCGTTATGACCGTACTGCACGCCGGAGGTAAATTCGACAAAGGCTCCTACAAAGTATCAGGAGGTTTGCACGGTGTAGGTGTATCGTGTGTAAACGCTCTTTCTACACACATGACGACAAACGTATTCCGAAACGGAAAGATCTACCAGCAGGAATATGCTTGTGGTAAGCCGCTTTATCCCGTAAAGGAAGTAGGAACGACCGACATAACCGGTACCCGACAGACTTTCTGGCCCGACGGAAGCATTTTCACTACCACCGAATATAAATATAATATCCTGCAGGCACGTATGCGCGAACTGGCATACCTGAACAAAGGTATTACTATCACGCTGACCGACAAACGCGAAAAGGAAGAAGACGGTTCGTTCAAACAGGAAATTTTCCACTCGGAAGAAGGTGTAAAAGAATTCGTCCGTTTCCTGAATTCGACAAACACTCCGCTTATCGACGACGTGATTTACCTGAACACCGAAAAGCAGGGTATTCCTATCGAATGTGCTATCATGTACAATACAGGATTCCGCGAGAACCTGCACTCGTATGTCAATAACATCAACACCATAGAAGGTGGTACGCACGAAGCCGGATTCCGTATGGCGCTGACACGTGTACTGAAGAAGTATGCGGAAGAAAGCAAGGCGCTGGAAAAGGCAAAGGTAGAAATCTCGGGTGAGGACTTCCGCGAAGGACTGATTGCCGTTATCTCTGTAAAGGTAGCGGAACCTCAGTTCGAAGGACAGACCAAGACCAAATTAGGTAACAACGAAGTGAGCGGTGCGGTCAATCAGGCCGTGGGCGAAGCACTGACAAACTATCTGGAAGAACATCCGAAGGAAGCAAAGACCATTGTCGACAAGGTCGTTCTTGCTGCAACCGCACGTGTTGCCGCACGCAAAGCACGTGAATCGGTACAGCGCAAAAGCCCGATGGGCGGAGGTGGTCTGCCCGGAAAACTTGCCGACTGTTCAAGCCGTACGGCGGAAGAATGCGAATTGTTCCTTGTCGAGGGTGACTCGGCAGGTGGTTCTGCCAAACAAGGACGAAGCCGTCAGTTCCAGGCTATCCTGCCGTTGCGCGGTAAGATATTGAACGTAGAGAAAGCCATGTGGCACAAGGCATTCGAAAGCGATGAGGTAAACAACATCATTCAGGCATTGGGAGTACGTTTCGGCGTAGACGGATCGGAAGACAGCAAGAAGGCGAACATCGACAAACTTCGTTATCATAAGGTTATCATCATGACCGATGCCGATGTCGATGGTTCTCACATCGACACCCTGATCATGACATTGTTCTACCGTTATATGCCTGAAGTAATTCAGGGCGGACATCTTTATATTGCCAATCCGCCTTTGTACAAATGTTCAAAAGGTAAAATCAGTGAATACTGCTATACCGACGAAGAACGTCAGGCTTTCATGCAGAAATATGGCGACGGAACAGAAAACGGCATTCACACACAGCGTTACAAAGGTTTGGGTGAAATGAACCCGGAACAGTTGTGGGAAACTACCATGAATCCGGAAACCCGTATTCTGAAACAAGTAAGCATTGAAAACGCTGCCGAAGCTGATTATATCTTCTCCATGCTGATGGGAGATGACGTTGCTCCGCGCCGTGAATTTATCGAGAAACATGCTACCTACGCAAACATTGATGCGTAGTGCATTTTTATAAACTTAATTTTTAAAATCCATCCTCGCATCTTACAACGAGGGAAGCTCCGGAAACCACTTCCGGAGCTTTTTTATTTCCGTCAACTGCCAGCAAAACCTATCAGGCCACCTCGTCAGTTTCTATTCTGTCTTTCCTGTTTGCCCTGCACCAGCCGAAATTATCCACAGAAGGAAACACTCAATCTGTTCCGAATAAAAATTACGCCGGTGAGAAAAGAGTTTTCGGTTTTATTCACTACTTTTGGAAAGACAATAAAACTAATACTTCGAAACAAAATGAAACTGATATTCCGAATCCAATACCGTACGTTATGGGGAGAAGAAGTCCGCATCATCTTCGATGAAGACGAAAGCCAGTCGATAGCCTTGTCTACCCGCGACGGTATCGAATGGCAAGGCAGTTGTGAATACCAACTGTCGCCGTGCGATACTCCCCTGACCTACCGTTACGCCATATACCAGAATAAGGCATGTACCCGCAAGGAACTGGGGGCGATTGCTCATATCATCTATCCGGGAAATGCCCAGCAGAGCTGTTACATCATAGACGACTGCTGGCGCGACCTGCCGGAACACAACTACCGGTACAGTTCTGCATTCAACAATAAATATGCTCCTGCCGCTCCAGTACGCCTGAACGACAGTGTAGGCTGTTGCATCACGTTTCGTGCACTTTGTCCGGGATTAAGCAGTCAGCAGCAGTCGCTTGGAATCATAGGCAGTTGTAATGCGCTGGGCAACTGGGAATATTGCCGCCCCATCCGGATGCGTGAAGTACGTCCCAGCGTATGGCAGCTCACGGTAGATGCTTCTTCCCTGAAGTTTCCGTTTGAATATAAATTCGTAGCTGTCAGCAACAAGACTGGAGCCGTGGTAGAATGGGAAACACGGAACAACCGTATCTTCCACACCCAACCGCTGCAACGTGGGGAAACTTACTTTCCGGCAGAAACGGAAGTATTCTTCCATACACCGGAACTGCGGGTTGCCGGATGTGCTATTCCGGTATTCTCTCTCCGCTCGGAAGGCAGTTTCGGAGTAGGCGACTTTGGCGACCTGAAGATGTTCATCACATGGGCTTCCGATACGAAACAGAAGGTGGTGCAAATTTTGCCTATCAATGATACGACGATGACCAATACGTGGATGGATTCATATCCGTACAACAGCATTTCCATCTATGCTTTCCACCCTATGTATATCGACCTGCGACAGCTCCCTGCATTAAAGGATGAAGCGGAAAGCAAACGTTTCGAAGAAGAACGTGTCCGTCTGAATGCCCTTCCACAAGTAGACTATGAACAAGTCAACAAGCTGAAAAGGGAGTATCTGAAGCTGATTTTCGAACAAGAAGCCAACAATATTCTTAACTCCGAAGCATTTGAAGCATTCTTCCGCGACAACAAGGACTGGCTCGTCCCGTATGCAGCATACAGCTACCTGCGCGACTTATATCGCACATCCGATTTCAACTACTGGGGCGACTACAGCAAATATGACAAGGAGCAAATTCAGGAATTATGCAGCCCGGAGAAAGAAGAATATCCGGAAATAGCCTTTTATTATTTTCTCCAGTACGAACTACACATACAGCTGCTTGCCACATCCGATTATGCAAGAAGCAAAGGTGTCATCATCAAAGGAGATATACCTATCGGCATCAGCCGCACCAGCGTAGAAGCGTGGGTAGAACCGTATTATTTCAACATGAACGGACAGGCAGGTGCCCCTCCCGATGCTTTTTCTACCAATGGACAGAACTGGGGTATGCCCACTTACAACTGGGATGTAATGGCTAAAGACAACTATAGCTGGTGGCAGAAACGCTTCCGCAAGATGGCGGAATACTTCACGGCTTATCGTATAGACCATATCTTAGGCTTCTTCCGCATCTGGGAAATTCCGTACCATTCGATACACGGTCTGTTGGGACAATTTGTTCCCTCGCTTCCGATGAGTAAGGATGAAATACAAAGTTTCGGAGTACCTTTCGACCGCGAAACCATGACTCGCCCATTTATCAACGAATATATTCTGAATACCGTATTCGGAGAACACAGTGAAGAGGTAAAAGAAACGTTTGTCAGACGACTGCATCACGACATTTACGTCATGCGTCCGGAGTTTGATACGCAACGGAAGGTGGAAGCCTACTTTGCCGACAAGGCGGATGCTGAGAGTCAGAACATAAAGGAAAAACTTTATGCCCTGATCAGCGACGTCCTCTTTATTCCCGACCGTGACAATCCCGAGATGTATCATCCGCGAATCGCCGTGCAGAATGATTATATCTTCAAGCAACTGAGGGAACAGGATCAGGAGGCATTCAATCACCTGTACAATCATTATTACTACCAGCGGCACAATGAGTTCTGGTATCACGAGGCCATGAAGAAGCTACCTGTACTGACGCAAAGCACATCGATGCTGGTTTGTGGAGAAGACCTCGGCATGGTACCCGACTGTGTTCCCTGGGTAATGAACCAGTTGCAGATTTTGTCGCTCGAAATACAGCGAATGCCTAAGAGTCCGGCACACGAATTCGGACAGGTACACGAATATCCTTTCTACTCTGTCTGTACCATAGGTACTCACGACATGTCAACGTTCCGCGGCTGGTGGGAAGAAGATAAGGAAAAGACCGAACGCTTCTACCATCAAGAACTGGGACACTGGGGAGAGGTCCCCGAACATGCTCCGGCATGGCTGTGCGAGGAGGTTATACGCCAGCATCTGGAAAGTCCTTCCATGCTGTGTATACTGACATGGCAAGACTGGACCTCGATGGACGATACCCTGCGTAATCCGAATATCAACATCGAACGCATCAATATCCCAGCCAATCCTCGTCACTACTGGCGGTGGCGTATGCATATCACTCTGGAGGATCTGATGAAACAGGATGAATTCAACGACAACATACGCTCCATGATTGAGGAAAGTGGAAGAAGTATTTCTTCAGAAAAGGAAAAGAACGAAGAATAAAAGAAGGATACCGATATAAGCATCGGTTACATCGGGAAAAACGATATCGTAATTCCATCCGAAAATAGAACATCTCCTACAGATAAAAAGAAAGAATCGTATCACTGCTCAAAAACAGAGCCTGATACGATTCTTTTATTTTTTATCGTTGCAATCCGTAACTTTCCAACAAAATTGTCGGGAGTTTGGCGTATCTCCTCAACACTGAATTATTCTTTAATTCGGATCAGCAGGTTGGCAAGAATAGCAGTCAATCCACCGGTTGTAATACCCGAAGAGAAAATATTACGCAACGTATCGGGCAACTGACAAAGGATATCGGGCACCAGTTCCACACTCAGACCGAAAGAGAAGCTCAGAGCCATGACCAATGTAGCCTTACGGTCTATCTGCTGTGAGGCAATGATACGAATACCGGCAGCAGCAACTGTACCAAACATCAACAACGTTGCACCTCCAAGTACGGGTTCCGGCATCAACGAGAACACCAGTCCCACAGCCGGGAACAGTCCCAGTATAATAAGGAATCCTGCGATAAAGTAACCTACATAGCGGCTTGCCACTCCGGTAAGCTGAATCATACCGTTGTTCTGTGCAAAGATGGAATTAGGAAATGAATTGAAGAAACCAGCCAGCATCGAGTTGAATCCATCGGCAAGAATACCACCTGAAGCACGTTTTACAAATGTTTCTCCTTCTACTGGCTCACCCGAAATCAGAGAGTTGGCAGTAATATCACCATAAGCCTCGATAGCCGTAATCAGATAAACCAGTGCCAGACCTATAATTGAAGATATATCGAATGAAATGCCATAACGGAAAGGTATAGGAATATTGAATCCGCCATAGTTCTGTACAGCAGAGAAATCGATCATACCCAGTGCCCATGCCGTAATATATCCGATAACCAAACCGATAACGATAGAACTCATGCGCAGATAACGGTTGGAGCTACGGTTGAAAATAATTATCAGAACCAATACCAGTGCGGCAAGTCCTACATGCTGTATGCCTCCAAACGTACCATTTGCCTGAGCAACGGCACCACCTCCGCAGGCAGAAATACCAACTTTAATCAAACTCATACCGATAAGCGTAACGACAATACCCGAAACCAGCGGAGTAATGATACGACGAGTATACTTCAGCACGCGACTAATCAGCATTTCTACTGAAGAAGCAACGATACATGCACCAAAAATAGCAGAAAGTCCTCCGGTCAGCCCGGCAGAAATAATCGGACCAATGAAAGAAAAACTGGTTCCCTGAATACAGAGTAATCCGCAACCGACAGGTCCTACCCGACGACACTGGATAAAAGTAGAGATACCCGATGCAAACAAAGCCATTGAAACAAGAAAACCTGTTGTTTCCAAATCAAGCTTCAACGCACCAGCAATAATCAACGGAGGAGTGATAATAGCCACAAAGATAGCCAGCAGATGCTGCAAAGCGGCAAAAATCGTTTCTTTCACAGGCGGACGGTCATTCAGTCCGTAAATCAGCCCCGCACCCGGAGCTACAGTCTGTTCTTTTTCCATTAAAACTAATACTAACTTATTTAATTATGAAAAACAAAAAATGAAGAAACTATACACTTCAGAACAACGTATAGTTTCTTCATTTCATTCAATTACTCTTTTATTTTGATCTCACAGTGATCAAGGCTTTCGATGATAGCCAACGATTCAACGTGAATACCTTGCGCACGCAAGTAATCACCCCCATGCTGGAATGACTTTTCAATGAGGAATCCCATACCCACCAGTTCGGCTCCGGCTTTCTGCACCAGATCGATAATTCCTTTTGCAGCATTACCGTTAGCCAAGAAATCGTCGATAAATAATACCTTATCTCCCGGACAGAGATAGTCACTGCTGACACATACTTCATACGAACGGTCCTTCGTAAACGAATAGACTGTAGTAGTCAGCATATTTTCCATTGTACTGGGTTTCTTCTTTTTAGCAAAGACAACCGGAAGTTCAAGCAGATATCCTACCATAATGGCCGGAGCAATACCACTTGCTTCAATAGTCATCACTTTATTGATTTTTGTACTGGCGAAACGGCGCACGAACTCCACCGCCATTGATTTCATCAGAATCGGGTCCATCTGATGATTGATAAAGTTATCAACTTTTAATATTCCTCCCTCAAAACATTTACCATCGCGCAAGATACGTTCCTTGAGTGCCTTCATATACCAAAAAGAGCTTTAATTGTTTTATATGTTAAATATTCTGCAAAGTTACACGTTTTTATCCTATTTCCGGCAATGCTTGAGGGAGAGATATTAATCAAAACAGAAAATTATTTTTCTTGAGGTACATCGTTTACTGTAATATCCTCGGTTTCTCCGTCAGTCTGCCAATCGGAAATCTCGCTTCCTTCAATAACCAGACTTTCTTTTTCAATCTTAACCTTGTATTTATAGCAATTTCCACCGACCAGATGTCCTTTCATTGCCTCCGTATAAGCCTGATAGGCTATCCCATCACGTTCATAAGTAACCGAGAATTTCAAGGTACCTCCTTCTTCTGTTGGATTCAGCAATACAGCAATGGAATAACCTTCCTGCGGTATAACAGTCTTTTCTGATGAGCAGTCGACTAAAAGAGTATTTCCTTCTGGCGACTCGACAACGGGTTGCATTTGTTTCTCTGTAAAGTTGTAAGTATGTTTCGACAGAATATCTTTTCCCTCGAAGGTCGCCGTCTTAAGAGTCGTTTCAGCATCTTTTTCATTTTTCACTAATGTAACGAGTATCAAACTATAGACATGTTTAAAAGCCGCGTCATTTGTAAATGAAACTTTACCTGTATTGGTCTGATAATTACACGTTTTTTCAGCTACCAGAAAATCACATTTACCAATGTTGTCCAGTTTCCCGTCTTGAGTACTCAAATCGGGCATCGGGACATTTGTACGCTCGGCATCCTCTGTATATGGATAAAATGCACAAAAATCATAATCATTCTTCTGGTCCGGCCAGAACAAAGAAGCGGACGGCTGCCAAGAACTCTCTCCCAAAGTCCATAAAGCAGGTGTACTCTCTTCTGGCATAAAAAATCCAATCTTATCGCCTTGAGCAAACACTGTATGGCCATCCTGCTGAGTCGTGGTACGAGAAAGTGTTTCTCCTGCAATAGAAGCCTGTATCTCCAATGCAAGATTACCGGTTAAAACTTGTTCTGATAAATCTCTCTGCTGACATGATGCCAGCGCCAAAATGGTCAAATACGACCATTTCATCCAATTTTTCTTCATAATGACAAACTATTTAGTTAATAAAATCATTAATCATTAACGCAAGCTGCACAAAATTTCTACCGATATATTCATTTTATTTATCCTTCAAACGAAGAAAACGAGAAAAAGACAACTGATATTCTGTCACAGAGATGTAAAAGAATCGTAGTAGAGAGCCATAAAGAAGTAAGCTTTTAACATGTATTTCATACAAATGAGAAAGAATAATTTCCGCTTTACGGAATTATATCGTAAGTTTGCGTCAAACAATAATCAGTTAAAGACATGAAGAAATTTTCACTTTTACTATCTTTTCTTCTCTTCGTTTCGTTAGGCTATGCCCAACAAGCGAAATATGTATTCTATTTCATCGGTGATGGAATGGGAGTAAATCAAGTACAAGGAACCGAATTATACCGAGGTGAACTGGAGGGAAAAATAGGAATCACTCCTATCTGGTTTACTCAGTTTCCTTATGCTACTACAGCAACCACATTCTCAGCTACGAATGGAGTTACTGATTCGGCTGCTGCCGGTACAGCTCTTGCTTCAGGCAATAAAACCAAAAACGGCACAATTGGTATGAAACAGGACCAACAGACGGATGTTAACAGTATCGCTGTATGGGCTAAAGACAAAGGTTGCCGTGTAGGTGTCACTACCAGCGTCAGTGTAGACCACGCAACTCCTGCTGCATTTTATGCACACGATCCCAGTCGTGGAAGTTATTATAAAATAGGAAAAGATTTGTATACTGCCGGATTCGACTTTTATGCTGGTTCCGATTTCCTTGACCCTACTAACAAAGAGGACAAAAGTGGAACATCCGAAAATCTATATAGTCTGGCAGAAAAGAACGGTTATGTAATTGCAAGAGGCTACAAGGATTATCTGAAAAAATGCAAGAAAGCTGATAAGATGATTTTGTTCCAAAGTGAAAAAGCATCGGAAGCAGATCGTACAGCTATTCCATATGCTATAGACCGTACAAAAAATGATCTGACACTTGCCGATATTACCCGCTCTGCTATCAATTTTCTGTCAAAAGATCTGTCGAAAGGATTTTTCCTGATGGTAGAAGGAGGTAAAATTGACTGGGCGTGCCATAGCAATGATGCTGCCACAGTATTCCACGAAGTTGTCGACATGGACGAGGCTGTAAAGGTAGCTTACGAGTTTTATTCTCAGCATCCGGACGAAACACTTATTGTAGTAACAGCCGACCATGAAACAGGTGGATTTGTTTTGGGTACAGGTGCCTATAAACTGAACCTGCAAGTCTTGAAAAACCAGAAAGTAAGTGAAAACGGATTTACTCGTATCCTGAATGAGCTTCGCAAGAAATATGACAACAACGTTTCTTGGGAAAAAGTACAACAGGCACTGAAAGAAAACTTCGGATTCTGGGATAAGGTACAGCTTAGCAAGGCGCAAGAGGAACGCCTACAGGCAAAATATACTGAAACATTCAAAGGACAAGAAACAAAGCTGGAAAAGAGTGAATATGCACAAGATGAACCTCTTGCAGCAGAAGCGAAACGTATTATCGATGAAATAGCTTTGGTTGGCTGGACCAGTGGAGGACACTCTGCCGGATATGTTCCTGTCTTTGCCATCGGAGCTGGAGCAGAACAGTTCCAAGGGCGCATAGACAACACAGAAATACCTGTTAAAATAGCCAAAGCAGCCGGATATACTCAAGAATAATGTATCCTTATTCAAAAGATAAATAAGGAGATAATTTTTTAAGGTCTTTCTCAGAAAACTCTTCCAACATTGAGAGCTGGGAAAGACTTTTTATTTTTCCTCTCTTACGGCGATATTCCAAAATGGCCTTTGCCTTATAGAAATTCATGTAAGGATGTATCTTCAATCTCTCCAACGAAGCACGGTTAACCTGAATCTTCTGCAAGACTCCCGGTACAACTGTAAACCATCTGTTCATACCGGCATCAATATGAGGAATTTCTTGCAATTGGGCAACATCATAGAAGCCTCCTAAACGTTGCCGGTAAGATACAATCATACGTGCCAGCCCACTTCCAATGCCTGGAATACGCTTCAAAACCGAAGTGTCAGCCTTATTCAAATCGACTACAGTTCCTTCCGGATATTTAGGAATATAAGGAACTGTATCTCTGACTTGCCGAAAAGTATCAGACACGATTGTATTAACTTTTGTCGGCTCAGCAATGACAATATAAGGCTTCAAGGCTTGAAACTGTTCTGCCTGTAAACCGTATATCCGTGAAAAAGCCTCGGGTGAACGAAATATACCTCCTTTCTCTCGATACTTTAAAATATTACGGACTATAAAAGCAGGTAATCCCAATTTACTCAATGTAAGTGAATCGGCTGTATTCGGGTCGAAAGGCTGTAATACAATACGGGCTTTTCTTTTCGATGGATATAGCGTATGAGTTTTTTTCTCTTTTTCTTTTAAACCGGCCACAAACGAATTGACTTCCTCACTATCAGAAAGTCCAACGGGAGCTGAAGAAGGATAAAGCCAATGTATACCTGCCCACACAGCAAGCAACAGCAAGGCGATGATCATTAAAAGAAGGATTACCCTGCGCTCCGATTTTGAATAATAAAAGAAATCTTTCCACATTTATACTTAACCTAACAGGCCCAGTTCATTCAAGAAGATCAAAGTTATACCAATAGGTGCAATAAACTTCAATATAAACAGATATACCGGATAGTATGGCGCCTTTAATGTCCCGTAATTTGTCACCTCGCCGCGAACTATGCGACGATCGATTACCCAGCCAACAAATATAGCTGCAAACATTCCACCTAACGGCAACATGATTTTAGCAGTCAGAAAATCCAGTGCATCAAAGAGATTCATTCCAGCAATGGTATAACCGCTCCAGTCGCCTAAAGCCAATGATGAAACAATTCCAATCAACCAACAGCAAACAGTAATGATACATGCCGCTTTCTTACGGGTAAAATGGAACTTCTCGTGCAGAAATGCAGTAGAAACTTCGTGTAAAGATATGGTGGACGTAAGGGCTGCCAACGCCAGCAATATATAAAATAAAATAGAACATATATATGCCAATGCAGGAACCCCACTAAATGCTTGCTGAAATACGTTAGGCAATGTGATAAATATAAGCGAAGGTCCGGCATCTGGTTCTATACCTACCGAAAATGCAGCCGGGAAAATAATAAGTCCTGCAAGTACAGCAACACAAGTATCAATCAGTCCCACACTCATTGCCGTATGCCCCAAGCGCGTTTCTTTCCCAAAATATGAGGCATACGTTGACAAACACCCCATGCCTAAGCTAAGAGAGAAAAAAGCCTGCCCCATTGCACCGAGAAAAACATCTGGAGTAACTTTACTGAAATCCGGAGTCAACAAAAACTCGATACCTTTTTCTGCTCCCGGAAGCATGACAGAACATACTGCAAGAACAACAACCAATAGGAAAAGCAAAGGCATAAGAACTTTAGAAGAACGTTCTATTCCCTTTTGTACACCTTTTACAATCACAAAGTGCGTCAGCAGCATAAAAACAGTCAGCCAGATTAAAGGCCGGAAAGGATTCTGCGAGAACTGCTGAAACATAGTCACAAAATCGGCCGATGACTTACCTACAAACTGCCCCGTTGCAGCCTCAAACACATATTCAAGCGTCCAACCTGCCACAACCGAATAATATCCAAGTATCAGGAAACCAGTCAGAACTCCCAAATAGCCAACCCATTTCCAATAGCCTTTGGGAGCTAATGTCTTAAAAGCTTCTCCCGTACTGGCTTTCGAACGGCGACCTATTGTAAATTCAGCTATCATAATCGGAAGCCCCAGAATAAAAACGCAGCCTAAATAAATCAAGATAAAAACGGCTCCACCGTGATTTCCCGTTTCATACGGGAAACGCCATACATTACCAAGTCCGACAGCTGAACCCGCAGCCGCCAGAATTGCTCCTAATTTACTTCCAAAGCTTACACGATCATTATGATGCATAAAATTCTTTTTTTATTATAGTTTATACATATACAAGGCGCAAAAATACAAAAAATATCGTATTTTCGCACTAAATCTAAAATTTAGTAACAATGCATTACTTAAGGAACTATCCACTTTCACTGATTATAGCTATTATTATCTGCTACTTGTCATTCTTCAGTCCACTCAAAACCGAACTGGATAATGTGCCTTATATCGACAAACTTGTCCATATCTGTATGTATGGCGGACTAACAACTATCATCTGGTTCGAATACCTCAAGCTGCATCATCGCATTACATGGAAAAGACTGATTGCAGGAGGTATTATTTTGCCCATAGCAATGAGTGGATGTATCGAAATCTTACAAGGGACATGTACTGAAAACCGCAGCAGCGACTGGCTCGACTTCATAGCAAACTCTATAGGAGTAGGCTTAGCCTGCCTGTTAGGATATTATGTCATTCGCCCTTTAGTAGACAAATTCCTTTAAGTCAAAAAGAGAAACTCCGGGAACTTCCCAGCCCCCGGAGTCAATGAAAAACGTTATTAATTATTTTTAAAGATAGAGAGTTTTCTTTACAATCAGCGGAAGTCCTTCAGTTCTTCCTGCAGTTTCTGCCGGGTAAAGTAAATACGACTTTTCACAGTTCCCAGCGGAAGTCCCAACTTATCGGCAATTTCGCGATACTTGAATCCCGATACATACATCGAGAATGGTATACGATATTCTTTAGGCAATGCATTTACAATACGGTGCATTTCCTTTAAATCATAAGAACCTTCAGTAGAATCACCTTCGATATCGAAATTCTGATTCAGATAATATTGGTTGTCGGTCTGGTCTACATAAGTTTGATCGCGCAATGCTTTCCGATAGTTATTGATAAATATATTGCGCATGATTGTGTAAATCCATCCCTTAAAGTTCGTTTCGGCTGTATACTTCTCTTCATTATCCAACGCTTTCAGCGAAGTTTCCTGAAGCAAGTCATTTGCTTCTTCGCGATCTGCCGTCAACTTATAAGCGAAATTCAATAGTTCTGTCTGAACACTTAACAGATCCTGAGCAAAATTAGCAGTTCTCATAATTTTATAAATGGTGTTTGAGATTAATATTCTTGTTTTGTTTTGACACTGCAATATTAGCCCAAAAACGAACAGCCAATTTCATAAAATCAGGTATGAAACAGGGGAATATCTATCATATAACAGTTTTTACCCCCTTCTGTGATAGTTTACAGGTGGTCTTTCCACCTGTTTAAGAAAAAAATAGCCCTACTTCCAGGTTGTATAGGGCTCTTTCATCAGAAAAGAATTATAATATTTAACCTGACCTGTCACTTCTTCACCAAGAAAAGCAGGACGCAGGAAAGCTTCTTCCTCGGTAGAGAGTTCTATTTCTGCAATAACCAATCCTTCGTTTTCGCCATAAAACTCATCCACCTCGAAAGTATGCCCACCAAAATTCACCAAATAACGTGTCTTATCAATGAGTCCGGGTTCACAAAGTTTCATCAACTCCTCCGCCTCATCGAGTGGGATTTCCTTCTCCCACTCATAGCGGCTCAATCCAGAATCATTCGAAGGCCCTTTTATAGTAAGAAAACCTTTCTCATCCCGGACACGTACTCTGACAGTTCTCCCGCGGGCACTGCAAATATACCCTTGTTTTATCCGGCTTTTACTTTCAGCCAACTGGCGATAAGAATCATCCTTCACCAAAAACTTGCGTTCTATTTCCTGTGCCATCGCGGTCGTTGTTTTTTTTAAGACAATGAATAAAGAGTCATAATCAAGACAGCCAAAATAATCAGGCCGATGCATAAATACTTTATCAAACGATTTGCCTTTTGTTCTTCCTGCTTGCTAAAATCCTGTTTCTTGTTATGTTTCTTAGTTCCCATAGCTATTATATTTAGATTAAACTTTTATTTTAAAGATACATAAATTTCAACAAAAGCTCAAGAAATTTATCGTTTTATGCTTCACTATCCGAAAATTCCATCAGATAAGCCTTGATAAAACCATCTATTTTACCATCCATAACTCCGTTGACATCCGAAGTCTGATAATTGGTACGATGGTCTTTCACACGACGGTCATCGAAAACGTAACTACGGATTTGTGAGCCCCATTCGATTTTTTTCTTTCCAGCCTCTACCTTAGCCTGTTCTTCCATACGATGCTGCAATTCCTTATCGTACAAAATAGAGCGCAACTGACGCATTGCATTTTCCTTATTCTTCGGCTGGTCACGGGTTTCTGTATTTTCAATCAAGATTTCTTCTTCCTCACCGGTATAAGGATCTTTATACTGGTAGCGCAAACGAACTCCCGACTCAACTTTATTTACGTTCTGACCACCGGCACCACCGCTTCGGAAAGTATCCCATGACAAGCGAGCAGGCTCTACAACAACTTCGATAGAATCATCAACCAATGGAGTGACGAATACGGAAGCAAAAGAAGTCATTCGCTTACCTTGCGCATTGTAAGGCGAAACACGAACCAAACGATGCACGCCATTTTCGCCTTTCAGATAACCATAAGCATATGCACCTTCGATATTCATGGTTACAGTCTTGATTCCAGCCTCATCACCTTCCTGCAAGTTTGCAACAGAAAGCTTATAACCGTTGCTTTCAGCCCAACGCATATACATACGCATCAGCATAGAAGCCCAATCCTGACTCTCCGTACCACCTGCTCCTGAATTAATTTTCAGTACACAGTCCATCTGGTCAGCTTCCGAACG
Organism: Phocaeicola sp. HCN-6420; assembly: GCF_037890145.1. NCBI lineage: Bacteria > Pseudomonadati > Bacteroidota > Bacteroidia > Bacteroidales > Bacteroidaceae > Phocaeicola > Phocaeicola sp. HCN-6420. The sequence continues at coordinate 19,864 of NZ_JBBKBJ010000036.1, read as the reverse complement.
AAGCATATTCTTCAACTCAAGTTCCTCCAAAGCATGTAATGCCTTATTATATGCTTCTTCAACTTCAGCCTCGGTCACCAGCTCATCTTTATAAAAGTCGAAAGCCAGTTCCAGTTCATCAGCCAATGTCTTTACATTGTTGTATCCTTCAATCCATCCCTGCAGGCTTTTCACTTTCTTCATCTGAGCTTCTGCTTTCTTCGCATCATCCCAAAATCCCGGAGCCTGCGTACGAAGCTGTTCCTCTTCTACTTGTACCTTCTTATTTTCTATATCCAGATAACGATAAAGAGCTTCAGTACGTGTCTTTACATCTTTTAGCTGTTCAATTGTAATCATATATTGAATATCTTGTCTTTTATTCGGATTGCAAAATTACATATTTCGCCCGTGAAGTAAAAACGAGGAATAAAGATTTTAATCCTTTCTCCAGACAGAATCTTCATTTCACAGGCTGTTTATTTCTACTCCTCGTACATTTTTTCTATTTCGGCAGCATAATTCTTCATCAGCACCGGACGCTTGATCTTCAATGTATTGGTCAACTCACCCTTTTCCATACTGAATGGTTCCGGCAACAAGGTAAAACGCTTCACCTGTTCGTAATGAGCAAACTCCTGCTGCAGCGTATCAATTCTCAACCGGAACAGATCGATGATTTCCTGCTTCCGGAGCAAATCTTTTATATCTGTATATGCAATATGATGCTCTGCCGCATATTTTTTCACCTGCTCATATTCCGGAACAATCAAGGCCGAAACGAATTTCCGCTGGTCGGCTATGATAGATATCTGATCTATATAACGGTCTACGACCAATTTTGTTTCGATAGCCTGCGGGGCAATATACTTTCCGTTCGATGTTTTAAACAAATCTTTGATACGTTCTGTCAGATAAAGGAAACCATCTTTCAAATATCCGGCATCTCCCGTATGAAACCATCCGTCCTCCGTCAAGACCTGACGCGTCATAGCTTCTTTTTTATAATAACCTTTTGTCACCGTTTCACCACGCAACAGAATTTCATTGTTTTCACCTATCTTGATTTCCAGTCCAGGCATCACACGTCCTACCGAACCAATCCGGAAACTATCGAACCAGCAGCACGATACGGTAGCGGTAGTTTCAGTCAATCCATATCCTGCTATCATATTAATGCCGACCGAATGTACAAATTCTTCCACCGCAAACGGAATAGCAGCTCCGGCCGTAGGAAAGAAATTTCCATTTTCGATACCGATAGTCTTTTTCAACACGCTATAGATTGTCTTCTCATAAAATTTATATTTCATGTGCAACAACGGAGGTGGTGTCTTTCCATTCATCAGATAAGTAATGTTATGCTCACGTCCTACCTTCAAGGCATCCTGCATCAAACTCTTTTTGAAACCGGTTGTTTCATTTATCTTTGCCAGAACTCCAGCATATACTTTTTCCCAAAAACGAGGAACACTGCACATGGCCGTAGGACGAATTTCCTTGATGGTCTTCTGTATATCCTGCGGACGCAAGTTTACACACAATGTACACCCCTTATTTATACAATAATAACTCCATGCACGTTCAAAAATATGCGTAAAGGGAAGAAAGTTCATAATCACGTCCGATTCACTTAAAGTTGTCAGACGTTTATCATGGGCTGCAAACGCTGCTTCGTAACAGGAATGATGAAGCATCACTCCCTTCGATTCACCTGTTGTACCCGAAGTATAAAGGATATTAGCCAAATCGCCGTTACCCGACTCTGCCGTACGTTTATCCACTTCTTCCTGAAACGCTCCATTTCCTCCCAACTTCAGAAAATCAGAAAAATAAATGGAATTTGTATCACCAGCCGAACGCTTTACCTTCGGATCGTATATGATAATTTGCTTCAGCGATTTACATAAGTTCTGTACCCGGTAAGCCACATCATACTGATACTGCTCACCCACAAACAAGAAACGTATCCCCGCATCTTCCAATATATAGTGTACTTGTGCCTCCGAGCTTGTGGCATACAGCGGGATAGTAACCACCCTGCTTCCGAAAGCGCCAAAATCTGTATACAGGCATTCCGGCATATTTTGGGAGAATATACCAATATTCTCCTGGACCCCTGCCCCCAAAGCGATCAAAGAGTTCGAAACACTTTTTACTTTTGCTGCAAACTGATTCCACGAAACGGGAACCCAGCTTTCGGTTTCATAGTTTCGATATTTTAAGGCTACGCGGTCACCATATTTTTTTGCCTGACGGCAAATCAAAGTAGATAAATAAGAATTACTCATTTAAAATTTAGTTATTTTATTATCGCTGAATGCAAAGATAGAGTTTAATTTGGAATAAATAAAGTATCTTTGCCGCACAAAACAGAATCTTTTTTTATGTTAGACATTGGTTATTACACATCCGAAGCACTGACACTGCTTCAGGCATTAATCGGTATCCCCTCCATCAGCAGAGAAGAAGAGGCTGCTGCCGATTTTTTACAAAATTACATCGAGGAAACCGGCATCATGACCGGACGCTCCGGAAATAACATCTGGTGTATCAGCCCGATGTTCGACACCCAACGTCCTACCATATTGCTGAACTCTCACATAGATACAGTAAAACCTGTCAACGGCTGGCGCAAACAACCCTTTACGCCTAAGATGGAAAACGGCAAACTGTATGGACTGGGAAGCAACGATGCCGGTGCCAGTCTGGTATCTCTCTTCCAGACTTACCGCTATCTGTGTGCCACCGAGCAGAGTTATAACTTGATATTCCTGGCTTCTTGCGAAGAAGAAGTTTCCGGCAAGAACGGAATCGAAAGTGTATTGCACCAATTACCCCCCATTACTTTGGGAGTTGTGGGTGAACCTACCGAAATGAATCCTGCCATCGCCGAAAAAGGATTAATGGTACTCGATGTTACGGCGCGAGGCAAGGCGGGCCATGCTGCACGCGAAGAAGGCGACAACGCAATATATAAAGTACTGGACGACATTGAATGGTTCCGGAGCTTCCGCTTCCCGAAAGAGTCGTCTTTACTGGGTCCTGTCAAGATGAGCGTAACTCAGATAAATGCGGGTACACAACATAATGTTGTGCCCGACTTGTGTACTTTTGTTGTCGACATCCGCAGCAACGAGTTCTATTCCAACGAAGAACTGTTCAAGGAAATTTCCTCTCACATCAGTTGTGAAGCAAAAGCACGTTCGTTCCGCCTCAACTCTTCACGCATTGATGCCGACCATCCATTTGTAAAACGTGCCATAGAATTGGGCAAAGTACCTTTCGGATCACCGACACTATCCGACCAGGCACTCATGCCTTTCCCCTCTGTAAAAATCGGTCCGGGTAAGTCTTCACGTTCACATACGGCCGACGAATACATCATGGTAGGAGAAATAGAAGAAGCCATTGGAACCTACATCTCCATACTGGACGGATTGAAACTGTAGTAAATCAACTTAAAAGAAGAAGATGATGAAATTATCCCGAAAGATATTCAGCCTGATAAGCCTGTTGACGGGTATATTACTTATTCCCGCATGCGGCAGCAGCAATAAGAACAGTCAGGAAAACGAAGCAGAGAACCAACCATTGGTAAAGGCTCCCGACTTCAATGCCGACAGTGCTTATTTGTATATCAAAAAGCAAGTCGACTTCGGACCACGTGTCCCGAATACTGACGCACATCGCTCCTGCGGTGATTATCTCGCCAAGCAACTGGAGAACTTTGGAGCAAAGGTCTACAATCAGTATGCCGACCTTATGGCATACGACGGCACGATGCTGAAATCGCGTAACATTATCGGAGCCTATAATCCCGACACAAAGAAACGTGTACTGCTGGCCGCCCACTGGGACAGCCGCCCTTATGCCGATGCAGATGAAGAAAAGAATCACCATACTCCTATCGACGGAGCAAACGACGGTGCGAGTGGCGTAGGCGTATTACTGGAAATTGCCAGACATTTGCAACAGAAAGCTCCGGCAATTGGCATTGATATCATATTCTTCGACTCGGAAGACTATGGAATACCCGACTTTTACCAAGGAACTTACAAATCGGATACTTGGTGTCTGGGTTCACAATACTGGGGACGTATTCCGCATATACCAGACTATAAGGCACGATTCGGCATCCTGCTCGACATGGTGGGAGGGAAAAATGCTACATTTTATTATGAAGGATACTCCAAACGTACAGCCAGCCAGCCGATGCAAAAAATCTGGGATACAGCACACCGTCTGGGATATACCCAATACTTTATCAAGAACGACGGCGGAGAAGTCACCGACGACCATGTGTATGTAAACAACTTCCGCCAGATACCGTGCGTAGACATTATTGATTTCAGTCCAAATAGCCCGAACGGTTTCAACCCGACCTGGCATACCTTGAACGATAACCTGGATAACATCGACAAGGCAACCTTGCAAGCAGTAGGACAAACCGTGATGACTGTTATCTATAATGAAAACTAATTTACAGGAAATAAAGACTAAAAGGAACAAAATATGAAAACGATCAACGAACTCCAAGACGAAGTTATCGAAGAATTCAGTGACTTCGACGACTGGATGGACAAGTACCAGTTGCTTATCGACCTGGGAAACGAACAAGAACCTCTCGACGAAAAATATAAAACAGAACAAAACCTGATAGACGGTTGCCAGAGTCGTGTATGGCTTCAGGCAGATTTGGTAGACGGAAAAGTAATCTTTCAGGCCGAAAGTGATGCCCTGATAGTAAAGGGTATCATCACCTTGTTGATAAAGGTCGTATCGGGACATACACCCGACGAAATCTTGGATTCCGATTTGTACTTTATCGAGAAAATCGGGCTTAAGGAACATTTGTCACCTACCCGCAGCAACGGTCTGCTTGCCATGGTTAAGCAGATGCGCATGTATGCTCTTGCCTTCAAGGCAAAACAAGAAGAAGAAAAACATTAACTGTTTTCCTATAAATGCCATTCCTTTTTGCCTATGAGCAGACAGGATGGCATTTTTCACATTTTATCAAGACCTTCTCACCATCAGCCAGCGTAGTGGCAAACAAATAAATATCCCCACCCTCTTTCAGCTTCAGCTTTTTACGAAGATCGGACACCGAAGACGGAAAATTACGTACCGTCAGGTTTGCCTTATCCACTCCGGTCAAAAACGATTTCAGTTCCTTTTTGCCAAATCCCGATACAGCTATTACCCGAAAGCAACGTCCGGGAAAATCAATTTCCGTATCAGAAGTATACAGATGACTGTTAGGATGAAGCTTCTTCACACCGTAGCGCTCTGACAAGATACGGTATGCTCCGGCTTTCAGCAAGGCAGCTCCCGGTTCATACAGATAATCTCCTACCCGTTCTGCCATAATACACGAAGCGTTCCGTTCCTGCGAAAGAGTAAACTCCACGTGTTGATGAACAAAGTTATTAACAACCTGTTCACAACTTATAACTACCTCTTTATTAGATTGTTCAGAAGAGAAATCACGCTTTTCAAGAATAATTATCAACTCTTTGCACTCGTTATTAACAGCTACAATATGTATTTCACGGACATGCTTCAGATCGTTCAAAGCCGATGCCATATCGAGCATCGGCGAAAGCTTAATCATCACAATGCGTCCCCGCTCAACCAAAAGCGGTTCGAGCGCACACACATTCGGTTCGCAGTCGGCAATAGCCACCGTCTTGCCTCCATGACTGTCGCGACGTGCCGGATCGAGGAACAAACAATCCACCCGATTCATCGTTTTGAGAAACGCTGTACCGTCAGCCTGATGCACGTGGATATGTCCAACTCCCAGCAATGGAAAATTATGTCTTGCCAGTTCACACAATACCTCCTGCCGTTCTACATAATCGGCCTGCCTGAACCGACGGGCTATAAACGAACAATCCACTCCCAGACCTGCCGTCAGATCGGCAAATGTATCACCACTCACCAGCGAAGCCTTATAGCGTGCGGTTATTTCCGACGAACACTGTTCCATCGACAAATGCTGGGGATAACGTATGCCTTCCGTCTGTGCCCACGAAGAGACCTTCTTTTCGGCAATCTGCCATCCGGCTATCTGTACAACAGCCTCAGCCATATCAATATTAGGATATTTCCCCGCCTGCAAGGCAAGCGAACGGACATCATCATGACGATGCTCATCAATAAAGCGAGAAGTTTCGGAAGATATTTCTTTCATTGTACACAGAAAAAAATATCCCGCAGAAATCTCATGATTTTTGCGGGATAGAAATTTTAAGACTTGAGAGGTATTAAAAAAGTAACCTGCTCTTCATTAATATTCTTCTTCATTGAAGAAAAAATCTTCTTTGCTCGGATAGTCCGGCCAGATATCTTCTATGCTTTCGTAGATTTCATCTTCATCTTCCATTTCCTGCAAGTTCTCAATTACTTCCATCGGCGCTCCTGAACGCATAGCATAGTCGATTAACTCGTCTTTTGTTGCGGGCCATGGCGCATCTTCCAGCTTTGAGGCCAATTCCAATGTCCAGTACATAGTATTTAAGTTTTAAAAAGTTTTACATTCCAACTATTGAGCCACAAAAGTATAATAAAATCTTTCATGTGCAACTCTTATCCCAATAAATTTCATCATGCAGTGTTAATTGATTTAACTTTCGGGATAGAATGAACAAATAATCGGACAATCTGTTCACAAATTGCTTTACTTCCGCATCAATTTCACAATTTTCATGTTCCTCAAGTGCCAGAATCCTGCGTTCCGCCCGACGGCATACCGTACGGCATACATGACAGAACGAAGCTGCAAGCGCCCCTCCGGGAAGTATGAACGCTTTCAATGGAGGCAACGATGCATCCAGTTCATCGATAGCACGTTCCAGACGCGCCACAGCTTCTGCCGAAATCTGGCTGGCTACGTGCAAGTCGGTAGTCGACTGGTCGGTGGCCAGATAAGCTCCCAGTGAAAAGAGTTTATGCTGGATATAAAGCAGAAATTCGCGTATATTATTATCCTCTACAGATGCGACCAGCACACCCAAGTTGGCATTCAGCTCATCCACCGTGCCATACGCCTCCAGGCGTACATGCGTCTTGGGAACTCGCATACCTCCTACCAGAGAAGTTTTTCCAGCGTCGCCGGTTCGCGTATAAATCATACTTTTTTTCATAGCATACAGTTTATGTTATTAAAGGAAATTCACGATACGATGTTCTTTAATCCGTTTCTTGTCAAAGAAAACCAGTCCGACATCATACAGGTCGAAAGTCACTCCTGTACGAGGATCATCGACAACCTGCTTCCACCATTTCCGCTTTTCTTTTGTAGCATAAGGAGAGCCGATAAAGAAACACGTACGTGAAGAAACCGCAGGAAGCAATGCCTCGAAAGCTTCCTTATAATAAGGAGTAAAAGCAATATGTACGACATCGGGGCAAGCATGCTCTTCTATATAACGATGCAGCAGGCCAATTTCATCTCCGCAACGATAATCCACCTGTTCACAGTCTGACAGCAAGCGTACAACCTCTTCATGACATTTTCCTTCATCGAGCGTACATAATGCAACGTGTCTGGCTTCGGCCATATATCTTGCCGACAGTCCGCTACCGGTTCCCACTTCGAGCATGGCAGCAGGCTGCAAGTAATTGACCAGACGAAACAGCAGCCGGTCTGTTTTTTCACGATAGTGAGGCAAGTGTGCTACGTCTTTCCTCTTGGCATGCAGCAGACTATAAGCATAAAAAGCCAGCCGCTCGTACACGACAAAAGTTATCAGAAAGAAATCGGATGGCGAATGTACTCCGTATCCACAGCGATGACGGAAACGACGGCACCAGTTCCACCCACGCAAAAACAAGTTCGGCATAAATTCATTTCTTTAGTACAGTGAACAAAGATAGAGAAAAAAATATTGCCATCCGAAAAATATCGAATGGCAATACCTTATAGAACTAAAAAAACAATCAAAGTTTTTTTTATTTACTTGCGTGCACCCAGCTTGTCATCCAGATACAAGATACCAGCATGGTCACCGCATTTTTTCAATTTCTCAACAATACCTTGTGCCGTAGCCTCTTCTTCTACCTGTTCGCGGACATATCCCCACAAGAAATCCTGAGAAGCCTTATCCTTTTCTTCCGAAGCTACATTGACCAATTCGTCTATCAGTTCAGAAACATGGCATTCGTGCTCATAGACATGCTCGAAGACTTCGAGTACGCTGCCCCATCCCTGTGGCACAACGTCTACCTTGTCAACCAACGCAACTCCGCCACGTTTAGCAAGATAGTCGGCAAGATCATAAGCATGCTGCAATTCTTCCTGTGACTGCAACTTCATCCAGTGTGCAAAACCGTCGAAACCCTCTTTCTTCAAGAAGAAAGACATCGAAAGATAAAGATTAGACGACCACAATTCAGCTGTAATCTGATCGTTGATTGCTTTTTGTAATTTTTCTGAAATCATGATACCTAAATTTTAATGAGTAGTAAACTTATACTAAGTGATAAACAAACAGAATGCCAGCAAGCCCCCTAAGCAACCCTATTTTATAGAAAATTAAATAGTGAAGCCTGTCGTTTACCCGTTTCTGTCAAGATGGCACAGCAGCAACTGCCGGGAAGGCCATAAGGGCTTGACAAAAAGACACGGAGATTCCAACGACATTTTGTACGAACCTTCCCGACAAGTAGAAAAACCCATCGGCATCCTTCGAAAAAAACGTGCTGACGTTTTCTGAAAATTTGTACAAACAAAAAAAGTTTTTGTACAAATTTTCGGGAGATTTACACAGGCTTTTTTCAAGATGTTACAGCATGGTCTGAAACATCTCCTGAAGACTTACTCATATTTCGCCCATCAATCATTCCCTTGCAGGCAGCCATAAACAAAAACACTTGCTATCTTTGCAACTGGATAAACAAAAAAACAAATACAACAATGAACAAACTTACCGGTCGTTTCTCCAGCGACACACGCAGCAACCCCATGTTTCATGTACTGGCTCTGGTCATTGTCGCAATATGGGGAATCACGTTCATATCGACAAAAATACTTCTGAAATCAGGACTAAGCCCTTCCGATATACTATTCTACCGTTTTATTCTGGCATACATCGGAATATGTCTTTGCTCCCGACCATTCAAACTTTTTGCTTACAGCCTGAAGGATGAATTTCTGTGCTTTTCCATCGGACTGCTGGGAGGGACTCTTTATTTCATTACCGAAAATACGGCCTTAAAATATACAATGGTGTCGAATGTCGCCCTGATATGCAGTACAACTCCGCTACTGACCATGCTGATACAGTACCTTCTTATCAAGCAAACATTACCCTCCGGAAAAGTTCTCACAGGTTCCATACTGGCTTTCGCCGGTGTGGGGGCTGTCATTTTCAACGGCAAATTCGTACTTAATCTGAATCCGGCAGGAGATTTGCTTTGCCTCGCCTCAGCCTTGTCGTGGACTTTATACACGTTGGTGTCCAAGTATCTGACTGATAAATATCCTGCCATGTTCATCGTGCGTAAAACATTCTTCTACGGTCTGCTTACGCTTATTCCTTTTCTGGCAATACAAGGTTCACTGACTACCTCGCCTCGTATTCTACTACAGCCGGAAGTATGGAGTCAGCTCCTGTTTTTGGGAATTGTGGCTTCATTTCTCTGCTTCATGTTGTGGAATGTCTGTTTGCGAAAATTGAATACGATTGTCTTGTCGAACTACATTTACCTGATTCCAGTCATATCGATATCAGCCTCAAATCTCATCTTGGGTGAAAGTTTGAATGCTGTAATTATAGCGGGCACAATACTGGTTATAGTAGGAATGTACTTTGCCGGAAAATAAAAGAAAAGGGGGTATTAAAAGAAAAAAAGCCAAACAACCAACTGGTTGTTTAGCTTTTCCTGGTACCCAGACCCGGGGTCGAACCGGGATGGATGTTACTCCACTGGTGTTTGAGACCAGCGCGTCTACCGATTCCGCCATCTGGGCAACTTTTTTTTTCAGGGAAATGTTTCCCCTTAATTGCGGTGCAAAGATATGAACATCTTTCTAATCCTCCAAATATTTCACAGGTTTTTTCTCTTTATCCCCCACAATCTGACAGATTTTACACCGACAGCGCACAGTTATCACGACCGTTGACATGCTGTTTTAAGACTTTTCTGCAAAGCATAGCGCGTACAAACGTACGAACATACAGAACCGACAAGAAATATTATTCCTGTAGAAACCATTATATTACCAATTCCGACCAACGGTGAAACAATTCCTCCAAAAGCAAATCCCAATGCCCCCAATAAAGCTGATGCCGTTCCCGCATTATCGTGTTCGCAGTCCATGGCTAAAGTATTGGAAGCAGTAAAAGTAAGTCCAAGCATCGACAAAAGACCAATCAGCAACAATTCGTATGCCCAGAAACTGCAATCCGAAACTAAAGCTACCAGAAGCAATGCAGAAATCAGGACCATTCCGGAACTGCCATAATGCAAGGCTTGCTCCAGTCGGCGGAACCTGATGGCCGAAGCTGCCGATATGACAATAAATATGGCATTTATTCCAAAACATATACTAAACATCAACGGGGAAAATCCATAATGCTGCTGCATAATGAACGGTGCCGAAGAGATATTGGCAAACAGCACGCCTTGTGCAAAACCGAACTGTAATGTATAGCATACATACCTGGGATTACGAAGAACATCGATGAAGCTGCGGAACACATGCTTCCAGCTTTTTTCTTTTCTCGCCTCAACCGGAAGTGATTCTTCAAAATGAATGCTTCCCCAAAGCAATATCAATCCCAGCGCAAAAAGGCACCAGAAAATGCCTGTCCAGCCTACACTTCCTGCAAGGAACCCTCCTCCCATGGGTGCTGCCACAGGAGCTACCCCATTGATGGCGCCAATCAATGCCAGCATTTTTGCCAGCTCACGCCCAGCATACTTGTCGGCTGCAACCGAACGTGATATAACAATCCCTCCTGCTCCGGCTATGCCTTGCACCAAACGCCAGCCGACGAACTGCATAATGGTATAAGAATAAATACAACCGATAGTAGCAACAGCAAACAGGGTCATCGATAGAATAAGCGGTAATCTGCGACCATATTTGTCGCTTAACGGCCCGAAAAGCAACTGCCCGACCGCAAGTCCGATCATACTTGCCGTAAGTCCTAACTGAACCATCGAAGATGTAGTATGGAAATATTCTGACATGGCTGGCAAGGTAGGCAAATACATATCCGTAACAAACGGTCCAAACGCCGTAAGCATTCCTAAAAACACAAGTATAAATACCTTCGAATTCTTTTTACCCTTCATCTTATTATCCTTTTTTACCGCTGCAAAATTAAGGAACTTTCCTACAGAGATACCAACGTTTTACGGCACAAAACTTATCATTTCGGGAACAAAATCAAGTTTTTTTCCGATAAATTTCTACATTTGCCTACATAAACAGAATATCAATCATGACACCTCCTTTCTCATCCGACACATCGGTCATGCGATACGAAGAAACCAATCTGGCTTCACTCACGCAATATCCCTTTCGATTTGAATGCGGCATGCAATTACTTTGTATCAGCGGAAATAGTATTATCTCTACCGGAGTAGAACGATATGACTTCTGCGAAACTTCAGAGTTGATTTTTCTGGGAGGAAGTCTGATACAGGTTATCGATCCTTCACCCGATTTTAAAGTAAGAATGTTATTGTTTCCCAAAAACATTTTCTTGAAAGCATCCCTGCCGATTGACACTTCATACTTTAACTATATGAGCGAAGTTCCTTACTTCAACCATGCAGCGAACGATGCCAGCCGGGAAAGCTGGAAGCGGGTAAACCAATGGATGGACATGGCAGAGCTTCTGTTTACTCATCCAGCCAGATATTTCCGTGAACAACTGGAACAGAATTTTCTGCAAAGCCTGTTTATGTGGATATTCAATACAATTCCACAACAGTATCTTTCCATACATAACAAATATAGCCGGAAACAAACCTTGTATCACCGCTTTATGGTATTATTGCGGGAACACAGTACGCAGGAGCATCAGATAGGTTATTATGCCAACCGGCTCTGCATTACGCCCCGTTACTTAAACGAAGCTGTCATTCGGTACTCTAACGGACGGACTCCTAAGCAACTTATAGATGAACAACTTACAGCCGAGCTGAAAGTGCAGCTAAGCAATCCCAATCTATCCATAACGGAAATGTCTCAACTGTTCAATTTTCAGGAGCCAGCGAACATGTGCCGCTTTTTCAAAAAAAATACGGGAATGTCGCCTAAGGAGTTTCGCAGCCTGAATAAGCTGTAACCCATTATTCACGCTTTCGGTTGATAATGGCGTAAGGCAAATGAATCATGATACTACATATACGATACAACAAATTCTTCTCACTTACCCGAGCCGACATCGCATATCGTGCACAGAGGTATGCACAAACGGCTCCAACGAGAAATAGCAATCCAGCCGTAAACATCATATCGCCTAAGCCAACCAGCGGAGGAACCAGTCCGCCAAACAGGAAACCGATGGCTCCCAATAAAGCCGAAGCAATGCCGGCATATCGGCGTTCACAATCCATTGCCAGTGCATTCGAAGCCGTATAGCTCATGCCTACCATCGCAAGTAAACAGAAAATCAGTATTTCGTATATCCAAAAATTGCAGTTCAGCGAAAGGCAAACCAGCAGACAAGCAGAAATAACCAACATCCCATTGCTGCCGATATGAAGGGCATGTTCCATTGTGGGGAGCTTAACCGATATGGTAGAAGATATAACCATGGCGATAGCATTGACTCCAAAACACAAACTGAACATCATCGGAGATAATCCATAGTGCTGCTGCATGATAAAAGGAGCCGAAGCTATATTGACAAAAAGTACTCCCATCGTAAATCCATATTGCAAAATATAGAACAAATACTGCCGGTTACCCAATACAACTCCAAAGTTCCGGCAAATTCCTTTCCAGTTCACTTCCGGACGACGATGCTCGGGTAAAGATTCCTGCATGTGAAAACTCCCGCACAACAATACCACTCCCAGCAAGAACAAGAACCAGAAAATACCATGCCATCCTGTACTTTCGGCCAACAGACCTCCAGCTATCGGAGCTGCTACGGTAGCAATTCCATTAATCGCACCGATTATAGCCAGCATAGTAGCCAGTTCGCGTGCTGAATACTTATCGGTAGCTATCGAACGAGAAAGGACAACTCCACCAGCACCGGCAATTCCCTGTACAAAACGTAATACCACGAACTGCATGATGTTTTGTGAAAAAATACACCCTACAGTAGAAATCAGGAACAGGGATAAAGCAATGATTAACGGACGCTGACGACCGTATTTATCACTCAACGGGCCAAAAATCAATTGTCCAGCAGCCAGTCCTACCATACTTGAGGTAAGTCCTAACTGAACCATGGAGGAAGTTGTATGAAAATAATCGGACATAGCAGGCAATGTAGGCAGATACATATCCATAACAAAAGGACCAAATGCACTCAACATGCCCAAAAACGCCAGTATAAATAGTTTCGAATTTTGCTTCTGTACTGTTATCATCTCTTTTTTACCTTCATTTCTCGGGTGCAAAATTACGCCATTCCTACGGAAAGATTTATTTCTTTAAAAGTACAAAACATTTCATTTTAAGAACATCTGTATAATCTATCGGGGAATATCAGTATATTTGCGGTATAAAACAGAATACATTCATGTCATACTCATTACCGTCGGACACACGATCTATTCTATACGAAGAAACAGATTTATCACAGCTCAAACAGAAACCTTGCCATTTTAAGTGCGGCATTTACTTAATATGTACACATGGGCAGGCACTCGTTTCTACAGGCGTACAGCAATATATTTTCGAAGAACAGACTGAATTGATTTTCCTGACAGGCAGTTTGATACAGGTTGTACAGGCATCGTACGACTTCAGGGCGCGTATTCTAATGTTTCCACAGGAAGTTTTCCTGAAAGCAGTACTTCCCATTGACACACCTTATTATAATTATGCACACGAACACCCCTGTTACCATCATACAGAAGATGAGCGAAGTCAGAAAACATGGAAGGAAATCAATTTATGGATGGATATGGCACAAATGCAATTCATGAACAATACTCCTCAATTCCGGCAACAACAGGAATACAACTTCCTGCAAAGTTTGCTGATGTGGCTGTTCAGTACCATTCAGGAAAAACTGGCAGTGAAAAAGCAATACAGCAGGAAACAGATTCTTTACTACCAGTTCCTGCAACTGGTAAGGGAATACAGCACACGAGAACATCAGGTAGCTTTTTATGCCGACAAGCTGTGTATCACATCACGATACCTGAATGAGATTATTGCCTTATATGTCAATGGACGGACTCCCAAGCAATTGATTGACGAACAATTAACAGCTGAAATCAAAGTGTTGCTGGATGATCCGCATTTGTCGGTTACCGAAATAGCACAACATTTCAATTTTCCAGACCAGTCGTACCTGAGTCGCTTCTTTAAAAAGAATACAGGCATGTCACCCAAAGAGTTCAGAAGCCAGGAAAGATGACAGCAAACAAAAAAAACAAAAGGGAACACATCATTTTCTAACGAAAAGGATCTGTTCTACCTTTGTATTTATAACCATAGAACAACCAAAACTAATCAGAAATATCCGAGTGTAAATCTTTAATTACCAGCATATTCTAAAATTTAACACTTTTCGGTTGCCATTTGTCGCTTCCCAAATTTCCACATATTTTTGAGACGTATTTCTGACGTGGAGAATTTGCGGGGCTTGTTTTTTGTCACACCGTGCAGACAGTTGACAAGGGTTTACAACCGTTTACGACAAGCGACAATAACCGCCCCGATATGCGGAAACAGTCACACTGTGTAGAAAAGCGACAATGGTTGACTTCCGTTCACATCCGTTTACCATTTCAGAGATATAGGATTGAAGAAATGAACCATTAAACGATAAAACGGTATGAAAGCAACCAGAAAATGCAGTTTTTGCGGCAAGTCCTTTGTAACCCGAAGCGGTATGCAAAGATATTGCAGTGAGGCTTGTCAGGCAGAAGCCAAACGAGCCAGAGTGATGCAGAAGAACAACCTCTTCAAAGTCGCCCAACCCTTGATGGAGATACAGCATCAGGAGTATCTCACCTTTTCCAAAGCAGCCATCCTCATGGGCTGTTCCCGACAGTACATTTACAAACTTGTAGCCATCGGCAAGCTGAAAGCCTCACGCATCAGCAACCGCATGGCATTCATCCGCAGAGCCGACATCGAGCAGATGTTGGAGGGCAATCCCTATCACCGCATCCTGCCCGGCAACACCTCCACACCAAGGAAATCATCTTCATCTTCCTTACCTGCCAAAAGAGAAAAAAGGGAAAAGGAAAGCGAAGAAGTGTTGGACTTCTATTCGGGCGAGGAGGTGATGTCCCTTTTTAAGGTAAAGCAGTCATGGCTTTACACTTCAGCCAAGCGTAACCATATCCCCATCTGCCGTATCGCAGGAAAGAACTATTACAGCAAGAAGCATATTGACGAGTTTTTCGGTGTGGCAGTTGATATTAGCGAAATTACCGACTGGCTACTGACCGAGGAGGTGGAGGAACTGTTCGGCATGAAGCCGACCGCACTCCGTGCCTACACCTATCGCCATAAGATACCCACTAAAAGAGAGTACGGGCGTACCTATTACTCCAAATCACATTTGAACGAACTCCGCAGAACTGACCTTGTGAACGATGAACGCTACTATACCGTTGAGCAGGTGCAGCAAATCTATGGTCTTTCGTCAGCCAACATCTGCCATATCGTCAAGGTGAAGCACATCGAAAAGATAAAGGTGGGTGTGAAAAACCTGCTTTTGCGCTCAGATGTGGAGCGTGTCATGGCTGAAAGGAACAAATAACCGTGAAAAATCGGGATTATCGAAAACTATTTCAAAATGATGTATCGTGGAGGTATTCACGGATATTTCACGTTGTTCCTTTGCCATCGGAAACATGGATACAACTCCAAAATGTATACAACCAATTAAAACATAATTATTATGAGTAAATGCAAAACAGTTACCTTGCGTAAGCGCAAGATTAAGAACGGGACACAGTATTCACTATGCCTTGACTACTATCCCGGCTACCGTGACAATGTCACCATGAGAGTGATTACACGTGAAGCCTTAGGAATTTACATCTTCGCCAAACCTGCAAACCAGCAGGAACGGGACTTCAACGCACGCATGATGAAGAAAGCGGTCATCCTGCGCAACCAGCGCTACGAAGCCATTTTCAATGAAAACAACGGCTTTTTTGACAAGACCAAGATGAAGGGCGATTTCCTTGCCTATTTCAAAGGACTGGCTGACCGCAAGAATATCAAGTGGCAGCACGTATACAAGCATTTCCAGCGGTTCGTGAACGGCAAATGCACCTTTGAGGAGGTGGATGTGGATTTGTGCCGCAAGTTCATGGAATACCTGCTTGATGCACCCCAATCCATCCACACCAACCAAAAGCTGCACATCAACTCCGCAGCAGGCTATTGGTCAACTTTCCGTGCCGTGCTGCACACCGCTTACCGTGACAGGAAGATAAAGGAGAACCCAAACGGCTTCTTAGACCGCATCGAGTGCATTCCCACCATCAGGGAGCATTTGAGCCAAGAGGAACTGATACGGCTTGCCGAAACACCCTGTGAGGAGGAGGTCTTGAAAAAAGCTTTTCTTTTCGCCTGTCTTACGGGACTGAGAAAGAGCGACATCAGACAGCTCACGTGGCAGCAGATACAACCATACACCAACGGCAGGATGTTCGTTACCACCCGTATGCAGAAAACCAAAGAAATAGTGCATAACCCCATCAGTGATGAAGCCTATGGACTGCTGGGAGAACGGGGCGAGGGACTTATCTTTGAGGATTTCAAGGACAAGATGCTGCAAGGACCACTCCAACGGTGGCTCACGGCAGCAGGGATAACCAAGAAAATCACCTTTCACTGTACCCGCCACAGCTTCGGAAGCCTGCACGTGGAAATGGGAACGGACATGGCTGTCATCCAAGCCTATCTCGGACATAAGAACATTACCACCACACAAATCTATTCCAAGATAGCAGCGCAGCAGATGTGTCAGGTGGTGGACAAGATAACCTTGAAGCGCAAGGAGGCATAAATGTCTCACATTGACAGGTATTCAGAGGGGCGGTTATGGCTACAAGGCTATAATCGCCCCTCTATGTTTTTGGCTTGATGCCACCATTTATAAGCCCCTCAGAGTATGAAACAGAGTATGATATGATGACATTTCGTGAAATACATTGAAAAAGACCGTTCTAACCGCAAATAACGGGCAGTAATTGGGAAAAATAGCATTAACTTTGCACAAAATAATACAGGAACATTCAATCTCTCAACGAAATATGGAATCATCAATCAAGGACAAATACATCATCTTGGGCTTTGTCGGCTTCGCCATCGTCCTAATATCTTCCATTGCCACGCTGGTAATAGCGGACAGCTTCAACCAAGACAACTTTGTCAGGTGGATAGTATTCGTATGCTGTAACCTGTTGGGATGGTTGCTCTATCTCTCCTTTCAGACACTTATCTTTGATACATACGAAATCTACAAAATCAAGTTCGGCAAGAAAGAAACGATTGCCGAAGCCATAGAGGTGCAGGAAGAACTGTCACAAAATACACTTGAAGAAGCCACATCTGTGCCTGGACCTACATCAGTCCCTGAGCCTGTACCCGAATCATCCCCGACAAAAGAAGAGACACTTATCCAAACACAACCGATAGAGCTTACTATCGCCCCGGATCTTCACGAAAAGAACCGTGCCAATTACGCAAGCAGAGAGCAACGGGAAAAGGAAGAGCGCATCCGCATGGTCATGGAGTATTGCCATTATTACCTGCCTCGCATTGCCGACCAAGAAACCGTGAACCACATCTGTACTGAGGTGGACAAATGGATGAATCTTAACACTTATACCCCGAAGCCCATACAAAGACCGTTTACCAAAGACATCAACAACATTCCACTCCGTCACTTCGTATGGAATATCTCTGAGCGTTTCCTGTACAAGAGATACTACAATGGGGATAACCGTGCCAAGTTCATCAAAGCCCTTTTCCCGAAATCGTTTGCTGATACAGACTTATCAACCATCAAGAATTTCAAGGTAGAGCCGTTAAAGACGGAAATTCCCATTGATGAACCCGAAAACGGCAAACTTGATTTCCACTATCCCGAGGATTATGTGCGGAATTAGGATAATCACGACACCAACGACAACCATCCGGTAACTCATAACCGCCTGTTTTACATCGTTTCCCGAGTAATTTTACCCGTCATTTATGGCTGGGCTTAATTATTCGGGAATTATTTTGCAATGACGTGTCGTGGAGATATTCACGGATATATCATTTCAGTCCTTTGCGCCAAGTCTTACAAAAGAGACGAGTACGCGAATGGAAAAATCAATTCTTACCTTCAACGACCTCCCCGAGGTTGTCGCTCAGCTTCGAGACGAAGTGATGAGCCTGAAAAGCCTGCTCGCCGAGCAGTGCAGTGTGAACAATGCCAAAACGGTGGACACCCACGTGCCCATGTCTGTGGACGAGGCAGCAGAGTATTTAGGTATCCCTAAGGGTACGCTCTACATGAAACTGTCAGAAGGGACAATCCCTGCCACCAAGCCCGGCAAACGCTATTGCCTTTACCGTGACGAACTGGACAAGTGGCTGGAAACCGCCCGAAAGAATCCCATTCCGTTGTCTGACGAGGAACTGAACAAGTCCTTATCCTCTTCCCACCGTCGCAAGCCCAACCCACGTAACTGGTGAATGATATGGAAGAGGATAAGAACTATATCAACCTGATACGTGGCGACCTCACAAAAGCATCCCAAGCGCATAACGGTATGCCCGACAGTGTAGGCATGATGAATATCAAGACGGCAAACCAAACCATTCTTGAAGCATCGTTATTGCCTACGCCCCGTGCGCTGTGGGACAGCTTTTGGTACGAGGGGGAACTCTCCTGCTTGTTTGCCGATTCCAACGTGGGCAAGTCCATCCTTGCCGTGCAGATAGCCGACCGCATCGCCCGAACCGACAATGTGCTGTATCTGGACTTTGAACTGTCCGAAAAGCAGTTCCAGCTCCGCTATACCAACGAGCATGGAGAGCTCTACACCTTTCCCGACAAACTCTATCGGGTGTCTATTGACTGCAACCAGCTTTTGGATGCCAACTTTGAGGAAGCTATCATAGGCGGCATTGAACAGATGGCTGTGCAGACCGACTGCAAGATTTTCATCATTGACAATCTTACCTACCTGTGTTGCGCCATGGAGAAAGGCGATGCCGCAGGACGGCTGATGATTCAGCTGAACAATCTCAAAAAGAAATATGCGCTCTCTATCCTTGTCCTAGCACATACGCCCAAACGCTCTTTGGATTGTCCCATCACATCCAACGACCTTGCCGGAAGCAAACGGCTCTACAATTTCTTTGACAGCGTGTTCACCATTGGAAAAAGTGCCCAAGACGGAGGGCTTCGCTATGTGAAGCAGCTTAAAGTGCGCTATGGCACGTTCTCTCATGATGCGGATAATGTAATCGTTTACGAGATTGACAAGGTGGATGCTTTCTTGCAGTTCGTGTTCAGGGGCTATTCCACGGAAAAGGAACACTTGAAAAAATTGGGCGACAATGAATCAAGCCAAAGGGATTGCCAAATTCTGCAACTCTCCCAATCGGGCAAGTCCGTCAGGGAGATAGCCTCACAGGTGAATTGTGGCAAGTCCACCGTAAACCGTATCATCCAGCGCAGCAAAGAGAGTAAAAACGCAGGTGTCCCATAAT
>NZ_JBBKBJ010000035.1:0-36256 GCF_037890145.1 Phocaeicola sp. HCN-6420 | reverse complement strand
GAATAAAATGTACTTTCACTACTTTTAGGTTAACATTACTCTATAACATAATAATAACATAACAGCCTCAACGTTAAATCATCCTACCTCATTTCTTACATTTCATAAGGTTATTCCAGAGATTTTCCGTAAATCTGTATAAGGAATATACCTCTTTGAAATCAAGAGAGTTAGAAGAATTACCACGTTTTGGGGTAATGACTTGGCAACCGTTCCAATTGCCGTAGTCTGCATCGCTTTGCTTGTTTGGGTAACTCTTACGGATGCAAAAATACAGAGAATATTTTAAATATCATTCATTTAGGGTGTATCTATAAGCATTGAGCTAATGAATAAAACAAGAATATCATTTTCTTATAATTTTCAGCAGACAAAAGATTCCCTATTGCCACTTTCCAATTATTCTATGATGCCGGGTTTCGGAATTATGTGTATAACAAATCGTTGGTTATCTTTATTCCCTCTAACATCAGGTTGAACTCTAAATTTACTTGATTGTCCGCTTCCTGAAATTAAAACTTCACAATTACCAAGTGTATCAAATTCAATACCATTATTTGACCAAAATTTAATCAAAGCCAATGCCCTTTCATAGCTAAGTTCATAATTCCTTGTATAATAATCTTTTGACGATTGTCCTTCTACGATAAGCATATATTGAGCTTCAGGGATTTTGTTCTTTGCACTATTCATAAAACGGACAATTGCTTGACCAGCTTTTAGTAATTTATCAAGCTGCTCTTGCCCTATATCATTGATGTTAGAACTATAGGTATTAAAAGAAACTTCAATGTCTTTTAATGTATGTCTTTTGAATTGCTCATCGTATTCGAAATACTTATTATCTATCTCTTTAATAGAATTGTTTAGTTCTTCAATTTTTCTGAGCTGCTCCTCTTTAGCGTTTACCTCCTTATCTAATTGTGTATTAATACCTTTCATCTTAACGACACACACTATAAATAGAACAAGCATAATGAAAAACAAGCTTGTCATGAGGTCAGAATAACTTAACCAGAAAGTATTACTTCTGTTTTTTGACATAATTACTTTTCTTCTTTTAAGTTTTTAATAGATTCTGTCATTGTTTCTATAGCCTTAAGAATCGATTTGTTTAACTCTATATCCTCAAGTTGAGCGTTATGAAAATCCGTTCTCAGATTTAATATTTCACCCTTCATATCCTTATAACATTCCGCTTGAACTTGCGTATATTGTATCATTATATCAAGCACTTCTTTCAGCTTATCAAATGTATCAAAGAACTCTTTGTTATTGGCGACAAAATTCTGAATGTGTTCCGTTGATGCTGTAAGTTGTGCTGACAAACTTTCTGAAACGTGCTTCCCCTCAGACATAAGCAAATCAAATTCCTTTCTCCAAATCTCCCTTGCTTCTGCTCCTGTCGGGAAATGGGTTGTTATTGCTTCTTGAAACTCTCGCTGAAGTTCGGTTGTTTTATTCTGATTACTTATCACAACAGAAAGTCCAGTGGAAAAATTTTCAAATTTGCCTATTAAGGTTTGTATTTGATTTATAACTCCTGACGTATTAGCTATTGTTGAATTTAACTGCTCTTGATATGTACGAAAAACAGTTAATGAATCAGCTGAATCTTTTAATTGCATAAAGGTTTCAGCAATCTTGTTTGCAGTTTGCGTTAAACTCAATTTGTTTATTTCTGCTAGAACTAAATGTTGTTTTTCCAAATTGTCGTTTAACAGTTCTGCTGAATCAGCATAAGCATCTAAATTCTTTCCAAATTTATCTACAAAGTGTCCTAATACTCCCTTTAATGAATTTAGGCTTGAAGCCATACTATTTGATAATAATGGCATTAATTCACGTCTTAGGAAATTCATATAATCTCCTTTACCGTCGTCACATTTACTTACAGCAGTCTTATATGTTACAGCACTATTATATACGGTAAAACCTAAGCCTAATAAACTTGCACACATAGCTACAACTATGCCGTATAATAAATGCTGTAATCCATTCAAGTTATTTGTGTTACCAAAAATTTGGTCAAAATCAACACCCAATAATCCTGTAATAATTCCTATAAAAGTGCCTGCAAGCCCTAAATATAGAGGAACATTAAGGCTATTTTGTATTTCATCCTCTAATGTTTCTTTTTGACTGTCACATATGTCTTCTAATACCCCTAAATCAGCACTTGTCCCTGTATTTTTGCACAAGTACTCATTCGTACAATTAATAATCATTTTAAATTTCTTATTGGAAGACTTACTTCCACCTTGAAAAACGATAAGTGATAAATCTGTATAATCTTTGCTTTCATCACCGTTTTCATCATTATGGCGTGGTGGAATGCTTTGCAAAAATTTCTGTAGAGATTCTTTGTTCCTTAATACACTTGGTGTAATAGACGTTTCTTTAAGCGACAGAGTGTCAACATCTTCAAACAAGTTATCAAGCTCTTTAATTTTTCCTTTTGTTTTAAGGAAACTACGAATTTGAAATATAATAACAGCAGCTACAACGATGACTGCGAAAATTAAACCGATGTATTCTTGTATCATTTCCATCTTTTACAAATTCTAATTGTTCAACTTATTCTTCAAACAGTTTTTTACTTTGTGCGCTTTTGCGTTCTTTTACCTTACGTTTTAGTCCTTTCTTTAGTTCTTTCTCCCTAACTTTCTTTGCATCCATTTCTTCCTGTGTCATTGGCTGGTAATCCTCTATGCCATTGGGGTATTTACCGTCAATGTATAATTTTACCAAACCTGCGTGTGACAATGGCTTTGAAATATCTCGAAAGTCTATATTTGTATTATAATCTAATAATACAATATCTTGAATTTTGCTTTGCGCTTTAATTCTTTCTATTACATGATGAACTTCGGGAACATTATCCAGTACCCATTTATACGTTGGAAGATAGATAAGCATTCTCGCTTCAAAGTATCCCAATAATTCTTTACTATAAGCTCCTTTACTGTGTCCTTTAGGCATTCCATATTTTCGTACAGTCCGTTTTAAATCTCGCATTGTATCATTTTTGAATGTCGCAAAATCCACGCCTGCATTCTCAAAGACTTTTAGTCCTTGCCACACCGCTTCGACACAGGTAGCCTTTAATCCGTCAGTAAAAGGAATAGGTATATTTCCATGTGGATAAAACGGACTCAATATTTTTGCATATCGCATCTCTGAATTAGAGGTAATATCCAGTATTACAGCGTTAGGATATTCTTCCTTTATTTTTTCTAATTTCCTTTTTTTGCTTTCTATATAAATCATAATTCAAAAATTATCAAGATTTACAATATATTTCTTTGGAACAAATGTCTTTACCATGACTTCTGCCTGATGAGGCTTAAAATCATCATCGTCTTTACGGACATAATTCCTTTTAGTAGCGTTAAAATTAACTCTTTTCAAATCATCTAATTCTCCTCCGTGAGTATGAAGTTTATCTGCTGCATTAATATCGGAAAACAGTGTACCTTTTAATAAGGCAACATCTACTTCAATTTTTAGAATGACTATATCGCTCCCCGATTGTTGTAAACGATAAGCCATAGGATGGTCATTACAAAAGCTCAAACGAACATAATCTTCTAAACCATATTTTTTATCTAACTCTTGTGAATCATAATCACCACCTTGACACGGAATAGTTATATTGTTTTTCTTGCAATAATGCCATGAGAATAGACCGCCATGCAATTTAATTGATGGAATATTTCGCCTATCTGTAAAATGATATAGATACTGAATACCATTATTATCCAATACTTGTTTGAAAGCAAACCAGTTTTCTTTTCGTTCAGTAGATAGGACTTCTAATCGTTTCCTTTCAGCTAACTCTGCTTGCTCTTTCTTTCTGGCTTCTTCGGCAAGCCTGTCTGCTTCCTGTTGTCGTTGTCTTCGTTCTTCTGCTATTCTTTTTTCATTCTCTATCCTTTCCTTTTCTTCTCTTTCTCTTTTTTTGCGTTCTTCTTCCTCTTTGCGTTTTTGCTCTTCGGCTAGCCTAACAAGTCTTTCATGTTCTATTTTTCTTTCTAATTCAGCTAAGGATTTCTGTAAAAAAATGTATCGTCTTCTTATGGACGGCTCTTTTGTACGCACTATTTCATGCGTAATTACATCCATTATTTGCTTTGCATCTTGAAGCTTTTGTTGCGCAATAAAGGTTTCAAGTTTATCTAATAATAACTTTACCTTTTCTTCTTGCACCTTTAATTCATGTGCTTCTTTTCTTAATCTGTCATCTTTTAAAGTTTGAAGAGAAGGTATATTCTCAAATTTACGCGGAGAAAAGACGCGAGTTTGTAATTCATCTTTTTGGGAAGGAGTATTTAAAGAATACCAATCAATTGGCGATTGTTTAAGTTTGTCCCTATTTTGCTTTACATGTTCTTTCCTTTTGTCAAGTTCATCATAAAGCGACTTAGAGGCAGATGGCTTGAGTTCACCATTTGCAGGGATTTCAGTTGGTGAACTATCATATAATCCAAATAGTTTTTTAAGCCATTTAAAAATCATACCATATATTTTTAACACGAAGCGTGAACTACAAATCGTTCACCTGTGTCGGAGGTCCTAGGAAACCTATACAAACAGATATAACAATAGCAGCCCACGCTATAGCGTGAGAACCACTATGCAATCATCGTTTGTATGTTTGGGAAATTTCCTAGGTTTCCGACACCACGATTAGCATAACGCTTCTTCTTTTTCTAATATGCCTTGGAAAGAGTTGTCTCAATCCAGCTACAAAAGTACAAAAACTCCGTGATATGTCACCAACTATCACGGACTTTATTTTGATTTACAACTTAATATCTCGATTTTGTTTTTTCGTTGGCAATCCCAATGCTTCCATATACTCGTCTTTCTTGCACCTGAACCAACTTACATGTGAAACGCCGTCTATTTTGAGGTCAAATTTTCCATCCGAAGTTTCTTTAAGTGAACAAATCGAACCATCAGTCTTAAAGAGCTGTCGGAATTCAGAAGAATAGAGTTTACCTTTAATGGTGACATCCTTGAACATGCACAGCTTTTTGATTAGCCCATCGCTAAAATTCAGAGTATCACGCAAAAACTTGATAGTAGGCATCAGCTTTTCCACATAAGGGAAGTAGCGTTTTACAAAATCCGTAAATTCCGACAGCTTTCGGTGCTGCTGTTCGTAAGCATTTTTCATTTCCTGTATCTGCTTGGCATGTTGTACCTCTCGTTGTACGGCTTCTTCTTCAAGTTCCTTTATGCGGTTTTGCAAATCTTCATTCCTGTGTTCAAACTCTTTCAGTTTACCACCACCGAAAATAGAACCGACCTTTGCCACGAATGCGGCTTTCGCTTCCGTCTTGGCTGCTTCTAGTTTCTCCGATTTGACCTCCTGCCTTATCTCGTCAAGCTGTTGCTCTGCCTGTTGCTGCTCGGTCTGTAACTGCCGCATGTTGGCTTCAAGTTCACCCGTCTTCCGTTTCAAATCACGGTAGTATTGGGCGGTTGTCGTATGGCGTGCTTCCGAGCCACGCACACCACGTTGCAAGCCATATTTCTCCATTGCTTTTGCGTAACTGTCGTGGTAGGCAACGAGTTTATCACGTGTCAGCACGTCATCGGCACACAGGCGCACGGTATTGGCTTTCTTGCGGTAGGAGCGTTTACCATCCTCCTGCTCCTTATTGGCTTTCCTTCGCTTTCCTGTTACTATCGGTACGACCGTGGCATGAATGTGCGGTGTGTGCTCATCCATGTGCAGGACTGCCGAAACTGTATTTTCCTTGCCGAATGTACGGTGTAGCCATTGCAGGTTGTCATCACACCATTCGTCAAGTCTGCCCCCGTCCTGTATTCTCGTCATATCCTCGTGCGTACCCGAAAGCACGATTCTAATTGCCCGCACTTGGTCGGGGGTTATCTTACGTTTGATACCTGCCGTACGGATACGGTGACTTATCGCTTCGGTACGGTCGGACACTCCATCAGGAAACTCCACCAGTTCACGGTTGAGATGTGTACGTGTCGAGTCGGCGTTCTTGGGTATGCTCTTACGTTCTATGTGGTCGGATGCGCCCGTGTCAGCCGAGCCTTTCGCTTTGTTGATTTGAATGCTTATATATCCCATACTTGTTTTTCGTTTTCAAGTTTGACAATTTGGTTTGTTGGTTTCCGTCTGCTGCGGTCATGCCGCATGGCAAACGGGGGTGTCCAGAGGTGTGTAACCCCGTTGGCTCATTGGGGCATTTTTAGCGGTGCTTGCACTGTGTAAAGGAAATGCCCTAATGAGCTATGGCTTTTCTGTTTCCAAAAGCCTATGAGAGTACCTTCTTCATATAGCCTCCGTCAATGCGGGTCTGGTTCACAATCTTGTAGAGAGTTGTACTTACGCGAATGAATTCTTCTTTTTTTTTCCATATTCTTGATACTGGTTTTAGTGTTGCCTACATCCTGTCGGCAACAGGTTAAACATGGTTGCAAAGCTACGGAAGTGTCGGCAAAATCTTGATACGCAGATCTATGCGGAACGGCGCAAAATAGGTCATGTCAAAAGAAAATGCAGTATAAACGTGTGGCTCTTTCAGGTAAAAGGAGATAAAAAAGCCCGAAGTCGTGGAATATGCACGTCTTCGGGGACTGGTTGTTGCAGATAATTACAGATTGACTGACGTACTGATTTACAGATTCAATGACTTCATGTCGTCACTACGTCAGATTAAACCGTTAATCATCAAATGGCTGAACATTAAAAGTTCATGCTAACATTCATACGGCATCCTGTTATTCATTGATACCAGCAGGACTTGTTCCTTTTTTCGCTGGCACAATCTTTCCAGCAGGACATTGCGAATCATTGCGGTACTTGACGTGTCAATACGGAAAGCGAGTGCCACCACCATCGGCAGGGCATACATGTCCGCATAATAGCCGTTGGGCAGCCTGATACGTTTTTCTGCTTCAAGAGGATTCAAAACTCCACACTTGTACACGGCACGGATGGCGGCACGGAGCGTCGGGGCGATTACCCCGAACAGTTCCACCAGCTCCATTTCATTCATCCATATATTACCTGTATCGGATGGTATGGTAATTCTACCATAGCTGTCCGTTGTGATTATTTCCCGTTTCATATCCCTGCCATTTTCACGTTTCCGAATGATTTGCTCAGTTTGTCGCCCAACATCGTGAGGTCATTATCCAATTTCTGCACGGTTATCTTCGCATAGATTTGCGTGGTCTCAATGTTCGTATGTCCCAAAATACGGCTGACGCTCTCGATTGGCATCCCTTTGCTGAGAGCCAGGGTCGCAAACCCATGCCTTGAGCAATGAAAGCTGATTTTCTTGGTGATGCCGCATTCCTTTATCATCTTTCCCATACGCTTGCATATTGACCAATAGTTGAGATTGGAAAATACAAGATTGTTTTCCTGAAAAGCTCTGTAACGCTCGATTATCTGCAAGGGAATATCCAGCAGCTTTACCTGAAAAGGCACACCCGTCTTGTGTCGTTTGGAAATAATCCATTTCTCACCGTTCACTTCCACAATCTGGTCGTTGCTTAATTCCTTTATATCCACGAATGAGAGGGCGGTAAAACTGGCGAAAACAAAAATATCACGGAGATAGGAGTTCTTGGGGTCTTTGAACTGAAATTCCATCAATGTTTTCAGCTCATTCTCCGTCAGATATTCACGTTCTTTCGTGTTCGGGCTTATATGAAACTGGGCAAACGGATTTCTCGGTATATGTCCGTTGAAATGTGCCCGCATCACCACACCTTTCAGCCACATGCAGTTTTCCCATATCGAACCGTTGTGCAGTCCGGCTTCGTTGGAAAGGAACACGGCGAACTCCTTGATGAAGTCGGGCGTAAGTTCAGGCATGGAGATGTCGTTCCGCTTGTAATGTGACCTGATGAATGCCGCCACATGGTTTCTTGCCCGTACCCTTGCCATATAGGTAGCCCTGACCCTGTCTTTTCCGACACGCTTCTTGAACACTTCATTTTCCTTGTCGAAAGCACCGAGCAACGTTTCATACTCACCGCCCAATCCCTGATAGGCATTGCGTACCATTTCTGCCGTTACATAGGTTTCACGGTCGGATATACGCTGATAATGCTTGATGATTTGAGCCTTGATGTTGTCAAGGGCAAGATTGGTTTCCCTCGCTTCCATACTCTTGCCCTTTGCCTTGTTCCCTTTGGCATCCCAAAGCTCTTTCGGGATAGTCCGCTTGCAGCTGAACTGTGCTACCGTACCATTGATTGTAACTCGTCCCATGATGGGGACAATTCCGTTCTTTTCCTTACTGCCGTTCACGTAGAACAGCACCTTGAATGTGCTTCTTGCCATACTCGTTTCTTTTTGGTTGCAAAACTATAAATCAACGAGTTACCTGTTGATAAGCAAAGCTGCGCAGAACGCCGCAAAATGAAACAGGGACTGTTAAATCTGCACTTTCATCGGGTAATGATTAGGAAACCGTTCTTTTGCTTTAATCTGCTTTAAGACGGTTTTCAACTGTCTGCCCAACTTCTGCGTTTTTCTTCTAACTCCCTAATTATCAAATTCTGTTGCGTTAATCTGCTGCAATTCGGCGGATATTCCAGAGATTTTCCGTAAGTTTGTCCCTCGACATAAAAACTTACATTATGAAACGAATTATTCTTGTATATATCTGCCTGCTATTGGGGGCAGCAGGACATCTGTATGCTCAAAGTCTGGAAAAGAACATCGAACAACGACTGACAGATTATTTTACAAACTATCAGACGAGTTATGCCCATATCGGTAAGTGCAAGCTCGATCATTTTACAGTCGACCATGAGCACAAGATCTTACAGGTATATGCTAACGATAATTTCGGCTACCAGCCGTTTACCGAAGAAAATACACAAGCCATTTACCGCTCACTCAAGCAACTGCTGCCAGGCCCGGTCAATTATTATCAAATTACTCTTTATGCTGACGGCCAGCCCATTGAGAATCTGGTTCCCAACTTCATGCGTAAAAAGGGGAAAGACAAAAGTCGCTTGTATGGTAAAATAGAATACAAAGGGGATGCATGGACGCAGAATATCTCAAAACCTTTTAAAGTCAGTCAGGGATTGCAGGACCGCCATATCGCCGTATGGCAAAGTCATGGGAAGTTTTACAAGAACGACCGCAACGAATGGCGCTGGCAGCGTCCGCGTCTGTTCGGTACTACCGAGGACTTATACACGCAGTCTATTGTAGTTCCTTATCTTATCCCGATGCTCGAAAATGCAGGAGCGGTGGTCTTTACGCCACGTGAACGCGACTGGCAGAAAAATGAAGTGGTGGTAGACAACAATACGTGTACTCCCGGCAGCCGGTATTTCGAAAAGAACGACAAGAAAAAATATGTGTGGAAGACTACTTCACAACCCGGATTTGCACAGAAGTATCTCCGATATCCCGACAACTACAATCCATTCCGCGACGGTACGGCACGCTTTATTCCTACCCAGTCGAAGCCGGAAAAAGCTTTTGCCGAATGGATTCCCAACATTCCCGAAACCGGGAAATATGCTGTCTATGTCAGTTATCAGACACTGCCCGAGAGTGTTTCCGATGCTAAATACCTGATTTTCCACAAAGGAGGGGTTACCGAATTTAAGGTGAACCAGCAAATGGGTGGTGGGACCTGGGTTTATTTAGGCACATTCGAGTTCGACAAAGGAACAAATGACTACGGTATGGTTGTACTAAGTAATGAAAGCTCGCAGAAAGGTGTGGTTTGTGCCGATGCCGTCCGCTTTGGAGGGGGCATGGGAAACATCATCCGTGGCGGGAACGTCAGCGGAGTTCCACGCTATCTGGAAGGAGCTCGTTACTGGGGGCAATGGGCCGGTATGCCGTACGAAGTGTACAGCAAGAGTAAAGGTGAAAACGATTATAATGACGACATCAATGCACGGTCGCTAATGACGAACTACCTGAGTGGCGGTTCAGTGTACAATCCTACAGAACAAGGACTGAAGGTTCCTTTTGAACTGACTTTCGCCATGCACAGTGATGCCGGCTTCAAGACTGATGACGCACTGGTCGGCTCACTGGGTATCTATACAACAGATTTCAACGACGGTAAGGTAAACAGTGGAGTTTCCCGTTATACGTCGCGCGACCTGACGGATATGGTGCTGACCGGACTCCAAAAGGATATCAGTTCCCGCTTTGGCATACAATGGGCACGCCGCAGCATGTGGAACCGGAATTATAGTGAAACTCGACTGCCGGCTGTTCCCTCGATGATACTCGAAACGCTTTCGCATCAGAATTTTGCCGATTTGAAGCTGGGTTATGAACCGGATTTCAAGTTTACGGTAGCCCGGTCGGTATACAAATCAATCTTGAAATACCTTGCAGAAATGCATCATAGCAGTTATACGGTTCAGCCGTTGCCGGTAAGCCATTTCGCCATCAGCGAAGGAAAGAAGAAAAATACATTCGAACTGCGCTGGACTCCTACCGAAGACCCATTGGAATCTACGGCAAAAGCGCAGGGATATGTAGTGTATACGCGCATCGGATACGGTGGCTTCGACAATGGTACGTATGTAAAAGGAACCAGTTTTACAGCCAAAGTAGAACCGGGTCTGATTTACAGCTTCAAGGTTACTGCGATCAATAAAGGAGGCGAAAGTTTTCCTTCGGAAATTCTGTCGGCATACAAGGCGAAGAGAAGTAAAGGAACGGTACTGATTGTAAATGCTTTCCACCGTACTTGCGGACCGGAATCGATGAATACGCTGATGATGCAGGGCTTCGACATTCAGTCCGATCCGGGGTTGCCTTACATCAGCACAACGGCATTCTGTGGTTATCAGCAAAACTTTAACCGTACCAAAGCCGGTATCGAAACGGAAGAGGGACTGGGATATAGTGGAAACGAACTGGAAGGTATACAGATTGCCGGAAATACATTCGACTATCCGTTTGTGCATGGAAAGGCTATTCAGATGGCTGGACGGTATTCATTTGTATCGTGTAGCAGTGAAACGCTCGAAAGTGGCTCTACCGATTTAAGCCCATATTACATGGTCGATCTGATTTATGGAAGAGAAAATAGCCCCTTGAACAAACGCATGCAGCAAGCTCTTACTGCATATTGCCGCAACAGAGGGAATTTATTTGTAAGCGGTTCTTACATCGGCAACAAACTGGGAGATACCAATTTTACCGGTAATGTATTGAAGTATACCTACGGAGGAAGCATGAAGCAGATGCGTTCGGGAGAAATTTTCGGTACAAACATCCGCTTTCAGATACCTCGCAGTGCCAACGAACAGACGTATGCCGTACCTGCGCCCGACTGTCTTCTTCCTGTCGGTCAGGCTTTTCCGGTATTCAGCTATACCGAAGGGAATCAATGCGCCGGAGTGGCATATAAAGGGGCTTACCGTACTTTTGTACTGGGATTTCCCTTTGAAAGCATCATGAAAGCCGAGCAGCGGACACATATCATGAAAGCGATGCTCAACTTTTTTGAAGCGAAATAATAAAATGGTTATACAGAACGGCAACAAATTCTTTTGTGTTCATGACTCTTTATTCATTTAATTTTTTACCTTTGCTCATGTAAACGTTAAAATTTAATCAAGACTATGTACACAATACAGACAAATGCCTCTGGCACACGTAGTATGGAAATATCGGAAGAGCATCTGAAAACCATTGAGAAATATGCTTTGTTCCAACAATTGATAGACAGCAATGGAATTGTTGATGAATCGGTTCTTGATAAACTGAAGTTGAATGTGCGCTCGCTCATCGCTTCTCAAACCGAAAACTGCAAGGACTTGCTGGATCTTTGCATTGATGTTATTTACCATAACAATATGAAAGCGTTTGGACTTCACCAGTTAATTCTGCTTTATATCAAGTGGGAAAACGAAAAGGCGGAGGAAGAAGAAAAGGAAGAAGAAGAAAAAGCTGAAGAATAAACATAGAAAAGAGCTTGTTTAAATTTTATACAGACCTGCTTTTAAAGGGTTTTCTTGTCTGCCGGCTTCTGCATATCGGGCTGGAAAATCTGAAGAAGAAAGTATGTTAAGAGTCTTATTGGGAAATTTAAACAAGCTCTAATCTTGTTCAGGAAAGAGAGTATATATTAATGTAGCAAGACTGCAAGTAACTAAAAACGTTGAAATTTGAAAGAGTATAAACTGACAGACTGGTTGCCTACAACCAAAAAAGAAGTGGAATTGAGAGGATGGGATGAACTGGATGTAATCTTGTTCAGTGGCGATGCGTATGTAGATCATCCTTCGTTTGGTGCTGCCGTTATCGGACGTATGCTGGAAGCACAGGGGCTGAAAGTAGCTATCGTGCCGCAGCCTAACTGGCGCGATGACTTACGCGATTTCAAGAAGCTGGGACGACCACGACTGTTTTTCGGCGTTTCGGCCGGCTGTATGGACAGTATGGTAAACAAATATACCGCCAATAAGCGCTTGCGCAGTGAGGATGCCTATACTCCCGACGGACGACATGATATGCGTCCGGAATATCCAAGCATTGTTTATACTCAAATTCTGAAGAAACTTTATCCCGACGTTCCTGTCGTTTTAGGTGGTATAGAGGCTTCCTTGCGACGGTTGACGCATTATGACTACTGGGTGGATAAGGTTCGTCCGTCTATCTTGATTGAATCGGGAGCCGACTTGCTGATTTATGGTATGGGAGAAAAACCTATCACCGATTTGTGTAAGCGTCTGAAGGATGAAAATGTGTTGCCGCACGATTTGTTGCAGACGGCTTATCTCTGCCATAAATCTCAGTTCACGCCAGAGGAAAACGATTTGCGTCTTTTCTCTCACGAAGAATGTCTGAAGGATAAGAAAAAACAGGCTCAGAACTTCCGACACATAGAAGAAGAATCGAATAAATACGAAGCTGCCCGCATCTATCAGGAAGCAGGCAATGAAGTGGTTGTGGTCAATCCTCCATACCCGCCCATGACACAGGGAGAACTCGACATGTCGTTCGACCTGCCTTATACGCGTTTGCCTCATCCTAAATATAAAGGGAAACGAATTCCGGCGTTCGATATGATAAAATTCTCGGTCAACATTCACCGGGGATGCTTTGGGGGATGTGCTTTTTGTACCATCTCTGCACATCAGGGTAAGTTTATCGTAAGCCGAAGCAAGGAAAGTATTTTGAAAGAGGTCAAAGCCATTACGGAAATGCCCGACTTCAAGGGATATTTAAGTGACCTCGGTGGTCCGTCGGCAAACATGTATGCCATGCACGGACGCGACGAGCGGATGTGTCGCCGGTGTAAACGCCCGTCGTGCATTCATCCGAAAGTTTGTCCAAATCTGAACACAGACCATCGTCCGTTGCTGGATATTTATCATGCGGTCGATGCGCTCCCCCAAATAAAGAAGAGCTTTATCGGTAGTGGAGTACGTTACGACTTGCTGTTGCACGAAAGCAAAGATCCGGAAGTGAATAAAAGTACGGCCGAATATACGAGAGAACTGATAGCACGCCACGTAAGCGGACGTTTGAAAGTGGCTCCTGAGCATACCAGTGACCGGGTGCTTTACATCATGCGCAAACCGCCGTTCGAACAGTTCTACCGCTTCAAACGTATCTTCGACCGGATCAATAAGGAACTAAACCTGCGCCAGCAAATCATTCCTTATTTCATCAGTAGTCACCCCGGCTGCACGGAAGAGGATATGGCCGAACTGGCTGTTATCACCAAACGGCTGGACTTCCATCTGGAACAGGTACAGGACTTCACTCCTACCCCGATGACTGTAGCCACAGAAGCATGGTATACCGGTTATCATCCTTATACACTGGAACCTGTCTTTTCGGCAAAGAGTCAGAAAGAAAAGCTGGCACAACGCATGTTTTTCTTCTGGTATAAGCCGGAAGAACGACGCGCCATTATCAGTGAACTGAAGAAAATAGGACGCAGCGACTTGATAGACAAACTGTACGGCAGATAGGAATCTGACAAAATACCCTAAATAGGGTATTTATAAAAAGAACGGCAGAGCGTATCTTTGCAGCAAATAACAAACGAATATGAATATAGCTGCACTTATCTCAGGCGGAGTAGACAGTGCCGTAGCCGTACATTTGCTCTGCGAACAGGGATATAAACCCGACTTATTTTATATCAAGATAGGGATGGATACCGACAACGAACTTAGTTGTACGGCAGAAGAGGATATTGAACTTGCCTCAGCTACTGCACATCGCTATGGACTGAAACTGAACATCATCGACCTCCAGAAAGAGTACTGGGATAATGTCGTAGCATATACCATAGAAAAGGTCCGTAAAGGACTTACCCCTAACCCGGACGTGATGTGCAACAAGCTGATTAAGTTTGGCTGTTTCGAACAGAAAGCCGGATATGCTTACGATAAAATCGTTACCGGACATTATGCTTCGACCTGCCTGATAGACGGAAAGACCTGGCTGGCTACGGCCAAAGACCCGATAAAAGACCAGACTGATTTTTTGGCACAAATCGATTATCTGCAAGTTTCGAAACTGTGGTTTCCACTGGGAAGCTACATGAAACAGCAGATACGGGAAATAGCAACTCAAGCAAAACTACCCAGCGCACAACGTAAAGACAGTCAGGGAATCTGTTTTCTCGGAAAAATAAACTATAATGATTTTATCAGACGTTTCTTGGGAGAAAAAACAGGAACTATCGTCGAACTGGAAACAGGCAAGGAAATCGGTACGCATCGGGGCTTCTGGTTTCACACAATCGGACAGCGCAAAGGTCTGGGACTGGGTGGTGGACCGTGGTTCGTTGTAGATAAAGATACCGAAAACAATATTTTATATGTATCACACGGAGCTGATACGGAACAACAATACGGACACAAATTCCGGCTTGTTGACTTCCATTTCATTACAGACAATCCGTGGACTATAGGTACAGAACAGGAAATCCGTTTTAAGATCCGTCATACCGATACTTTTCAGAAAGGAAGTCTTGTCTTTGATAATGGAACATGTTATATCGAAAGTAAAGATAGCGTGCAAGGTATCGCTCCCGGACAGTTTGGAGTGATTTACGACAGTGATGCTCATCTATGTATCGGAAGCGGAGAAATACGGAAATAATAAATTCTGTCCCTAAAAAGAATCGGGCACAAGTGTAGTCCTCTCTCCTACATAACCCTGTGCCTGATTTTATTATTTTAACTGTTGGAACTGATCAATCAACGATGTCAGATTGGCTGTAAACAAACGCGCGGAAATGGCAAGAAGAATAATTCCAAAGAATTTACGGATGATATAAATACCACCTTTACCCAACAGACGTTCGATACGGTC
The DNA here is from genome assembly GCF_037890145.1 of Phocaeicola sp. HCN-6420. Lineage (NCBI taxonomy): Bacteria > Pseudomonadati > Bacteroidota > Bacteroidia > Bacteroidales > Bacteroidaceae > Phocaeicola > Phocaeicola sp. HCN-6420. Next base: position 20,925 of record NZ_JBBKBJ010000035.1, on the reverse strand, counting down.
GGTCATCTTCAGTACAATGTACACCCACACCATATTCAGCAATAAAGCTATCACAATATTGATGGTTGCATATTCTGCACGAAGCGACAGTAAAGTAGTAAACGAACCGGCACCTGCAAGCAACGGAAAGACCAAAGGCACCAATGTAGCTTCTTTTATCGGTCCCGTATTCTTAAATATCTCGATATCAAGAATCATCTCCAATGACATCAGAAATATAACAAAAGCACCTGCTACGGCAAACGAAGCAATATCAACCTGAAACAGCTTCAGCATCATATCGCCGGCAAAAAAGAATCCCAGTAACAAAGCTGATGCTACCAATGTAGCTTGTACCGCATTTACAGCACGTCCCTTTTGCTTTAAATCCAGAATAATCGGTACAGCACCTATTATATCGATTACAGCAAACAATACGATAAATGCACTTATCAGTTCTTGAAAATTCAAACTTCCCATATTATTTAAAAATAAAATATAACACAAAGTTATGCAAAAATAGCCATATTACAAGAAAGCAAGCAAACATTATCAGACGGAAATAAACGATAAAAAAGGTAAAAGGCAAAAATACATCCAAAATATTCGCTATTTTTGTACGTTAAAATATAACTTAATAAAGTTAAATGTCAATGCAGAGCACTATGTACGATAAGCTTTTATTGCTTCCTCTGTTTCAAGGACTATGCAAGGAAGACTTTACTGCTATACTGGAAAAAGTTAGATTGCATTTTCAGAAGTATACAGCAGGAAGTTGCATTGTAAAACAAGGTGATTATTGCAACAATATCATTTTCATTTTACAAGGCGAAACACGCGCTGAGTCGGCAGACCAGACATATCATTATACAATCCATGAAACATTAAAAAGTCCGCAGATTATTGAGCCTTATTCGTTATTTGGCATGTATCCGCAATATACGGCATCATATTATGCTCATACAAATGTAAATGCTGTAACTATCGACAAGGCTTATATTTTATCGGAACTTAACAAGTATGAGATTTTTCAGCTTAATTATCTGAACATGCTGAGTAACCGGGCACAAACTATTTACCGGAAGCTAAGAAGTCCGCATGCCAGTGATACGCTGGACAAAATCGTAAACTTTATGCTTTTACGATGTATCACTCCTACCGGAGAAAAGAAACTTCAGATTCGCATGGAAGATCTTGCTGAACAGATAGACGATACCCGGATAAATGTTTCAAAAGTACTGAACGAACTAAAGAATGAAGGAATAATCCGTTTAAGCCGCCGAGTTATCGAAATACCAAGCATGGAAGCGCTTAGTCATTATAAAGAAAACAAAAAGAAATTATTCATGGAAAATCCATTTTTACAACCTTATAATACTCCTCATGGAACCGTTCCGTTTAATAAAATAGCTCTGGCTCATTACGAACCGGCTATCCGTGAAGGAATAAATCAGGAAGATGAAGAAATAAATGCTATTGTTACGAACCCGAAAAAGCCGACATTCGACAATACAATATTGGCACTGGAGCAGTCGGGTGAACTGTTGGAACGAGTTACTACGGTAATGTTTAACCTGATGAGTGCTGAGACATGTGATGAGCTGGAAGCAATCGCTGAAAAAATGATGCCTTTACTTTCTGAACATAGCAACAATATTAGCTTGAATGAAGATTTATTCAAGCGCATCAAGGCTGTTTACGATGAAAGAAATACACTGGAACTTACAGACGAAGAACGACGACTGCTGGAAAAAACTTACGATGGGTTTGTCCGCAATGGTGCTAACCTGTCGAAAAAAGATAAAGCAACATTCCGAAAAATCAGCACGGAACTGAGTACACTGACGCTTCGCTTTTCACAAAATCATTTAAAGGAAACGAATAACTACGAACTCATACTTAACTCGGAAGAACAATTGAAAGGGCTTCCGGAAAGTGCCATAGAAGCAGCCGCACATACGGCTAAAGAGAAAGGCAAGTCCGGATGGGTTATCACCTTACAGGCACCCAGCTATGTACCTTTTATGAAATATTGTGATGACCGTAATTTACGACGGGAGCTTTACATGGCTTACAACACGCAGTGCATGCACGATAATGAACAGAATAATCAGGAAATTGTAAAACAACTGGTAAACTTACGTATGCAACTTGCCCAGCTGCTCGGTTTCAAGGATTATGCAGACTACGCACTGCGTAAACGCATGGCAGAAAACAGCGACAATGTATACCGGCTACTCAATCAGCTCTTAGAAGCATATACTCCGACTGCCCACAAAGAGGTAGCCGAAGTGGAGGCTCTTGCCAAGAAGTTGGAAGGTGATGATTTCAAGCTGATGCCGTGGGATTTCTCATACTACTCAGAAAAGCTGAAGAATGAGAAATTCAATTTCGATGAAGAAATACTGCGCCCTTATTTCGAACTTAGCCGTGTGAAAGAAGGAGTTTTCGGACTTGCAACACGCTTGTACGGCATCTCATTCAAGGAAAATAAAAACATTCCGGTTTATCACCCGGATGTGCAAGCGTATGAAGTATACGATAAAGACGGTAGTTACCTGGCTGTACTTTATACGGACTTCCATCCTCGTGCCGGCAAACGTTCGGGAGCCTGGATGACAAGCTACAAGGAACAATGGATAGAAGCCGATGGCACCAATAGTCGTCCTCATGTTTCCGTAACCATGAACTTTACCAAACCGACACCTGATAAGCCAGCACTGCTGACGTTCTCGGAAGTCAATACTTTTCTTCATGAATTCGGGCATGCACTTCATGGCATATTTGCCAATACTCGGTTTAAAAGTATGAGCGGAACAAATGTTTATTGGGATTTTGTAGAGCTTCCATCGCAAATTATGGAAAACTTTGCAATTGAAAAAGATTTTCTTAATACATTTGCACGTCACTACCAGACAAATGAACCTATTCCAGAGGAATTATTGCAACGTATTATAGATGCATCCAACTTCAATGTTGCTTATGCATGCTTGCGACAAATAAGTTTCGGGCTGCTTGATATGGCTTGGTACACCCGAAAAGAGACCTTCGAAGGGGACGTTCGTAAATATGAACACGAAGCGTGGAAACGTACGCAATTATTACCTCAGATAGAAGACACTTGTATGACGGTTCAATTCGGGCATATTATGTCGGGAGGATATTCGGCTGGATATTACAGTTACAAGTGGGCTGAAGTGCTTGATGCAGATGCATTCTCTGTTTTCAAGGAAAAAGGTATCTTCAACCAAACAGTGGCACAATCTTTCCGCGACAATATTCTGTCGAAGGGAGGAACAGAACATCCCATGGTGCTCTACAAACGCTTCCGAGGACAAGAGCCGACGATTGATGCTTTATTAAAACGAAATGGTATAAGATGAAACAAAAATTAAAAACATACGGAGTCTGTATATTATTGCTTGCCTTGCCTTTCTTGTTTGCAGGCTGCAATCAGGAAGATGACATCAACGAGATCTTTGTAAGCGGACAGTGGCAACTGGTAAATTACTATACAGGAATAGACTGGAACAACTATAATGCCAACGCACAGCCAACATATACAAAACCGGAGGACTTGAAAGTTATCAATAAATTTAGTATAACATTTGGTGAAGACGGTACGGTGCAAGGCAGCATAGAAAACGGTACTTATACAGGAAAATGGCAAGCCGATCCTAAAAGCCGGTCCATCACAATTACACGAATAGAGTGCAGTGTCAGCTTGTCTGGTAAGAATAAAGAATTTATAGATAGATTGAAGAACGTACAATTCTACCAAGGTGACAACATAATGTTGCGCCTTGCTCCGAATGAACGTACTACTTGTATGCAATTTAGACATTAATATATATGGAAAATACAGAGAACAAACAAGAAATACTCGATAAGCGCTACATGCGAATGGCTACTATCTGGGCAGAAAACTCTTATTGCAACCGGCGAAAAGTGGGAGCGCTGATTGTAAAAAATAAAATGATTATTTCCGACGGATACAATGGTACTCCAGCCGGATTTGAAAATGTTTGCGAAGATGAACATGGCATAACCAAGCCTTATGTTCTCCACGCAGAAGCCAATGCCATCACCAAAATAGCTAGATCGAACAATAGCAGCGAAGGTGCCACGCTTTATGTCACGGCATCTCCCTGCATAGAGTGTGCAAAACTGATTATTCAGGCGGGCATAAAGCGTGTGGTTTTTGCCGAAAAATATCGGCTGGAAGACGGTCTGGAACTCCTAAAACGTGCGAATATAGAACTGGTTTATTTAACTCCTAACGAATAAAGATATATGAGCAACAATAAAAATCGATTAATGCCTTTCTTGATGGCTATTTGTCTGGTAGCAGGTATCTTGATAGGAACATTTTATACAAATCATTTTTCCGGCAACAAATTGGGTATTATCAATACATCTTCCAATAAGTTGAATGCTTTGTTGCACATTATCGACGAGCAATATGTAGACACTGTCAATATGTTTAATCTGGTGGAGGAGGCCATGCCGCAGATTCTTGCAGAGCTGGACCCCCACTCTTCTTATATTCCGGCCAAAGATCTTGAGGCTGTAAATTCAGACCTGAAAGGAAGTTTCAGTGGTATCGGAGTCCAGTTTACTATACAAGATGATACAATTCATATCAACAGTGTCATTCAGGGTGGACCGTCAGAAAAAGTAGGGTTACTGGCCGGCGACCGTATCGTGGAAGTAGATGACTCTGCTTTCGTTGGTAAAATAGTAACCAATGCAGAAGCCATGCGTCGCCTGAAAGGAGAAAAAGGAAGCAAAGTAAAACTGGGTATTTACCGCCCGGGAGAAAAAGAGCTATTACATTTTACGGTAATACGTGGAGATATTCCTGTAAAGAGTATTGATGCCGCATACATGATTAATGATAAATTCGGATATGTAAAAGTTAATAAATTTGGCGAAACAACTTATCCGGAATTGCTTGTTGCACTGGCAAAACTGTCACAAGCTAACTGCAAAGGAATGATTATAGACCTTCGTGGAAATACGGGAGGATATATGGCAGCAGCAATCCAAATGGTAAACGAATTTTTGCCAAACAACAAACTGATTGTCTATACCGAAGGTAGAAAATCTCCTCGTGAAAATTACACATCAAATGGAACAGGAAGTAGTCAGACGATGCCGCTCATTGTGCTGATGGATGAAGGCTCTGCCTCTGCAAGTGAAATTTTTGCAGGAGCTATTCAAGATAACGACCGTGGTACAATTATCGGTCGCCGTTCTTTTGGTAAAGGTCTGGTTCAACAACCAATCGAATTTAGCGACGGTTCTGCTATCCGACTGACAATTGCACGTTATTATACTCCTTCGGGACGTTGCATACAGAAACCTTACGAAAAAGGTAATGATGCTGAATATGAAATGGATATCATTACACGATACGAACATGGGGAATTCTTCTCGGCCGACAGCATCAAGCAGAACATTAAGGAAATATATCATACAAGTCTGGGACGTACTGTCTATGGAGGTGGAGGTATTATGCCGGATATCTTTGTTCCACAGGATACTACGGGAATGACATCTTATTACCGAATGGCTGCAACACGTGGATTGATTGTCCGATACACGCTCGACTATACCGACAAAAATCGCAGCAAACTTCAGGAATATGATACGCCACAGAAAATGGAAACTTATCTAAAAACGCAAAACTTGCTTGAGAAATTTGCAGAATATGCAGAAGGAAAAGGATTGAAACGCCGTAATATTCTGATGTATAAATCGAAGAAGTTGTTTGAAGAGAGTCTTTATGGCAACATCATTTACAATATGTTGGGAATGGAAGCATATATTACTTATTCAAACCAAACAGATACAACAGTACAAAAGGCACTTGAAGTTTTGGAAAATGGAGAATCGTTTCCCAAAGCTCCTGAAGCAGAAATCAAAAAATAATAATTTCCTTTTATCGGGAATCCACAAAAGATAAAGGCGCACAATGAATTTTTCTATTTTATTCCTTGTGTGCCTTCTTTATTACTACTTATAACAAAAAATCTGAAGTCTATGGAAAAAGAAGAAAAACGCTTACTTCGACGCTACATTGCAAATAAAAAGAAAACTTATACCAAAGATAAGTTATTGGAATACTCCTTATCACTATTGGACAGCTTAGAGAAACATCCGGTCTTTATTCAAGCTGATACGATTTTATTATATTATTCTCTACCAGATGAAGTACAGACGCACGAGTTTGTAGACAAATGGAGTAAGAATAAGCATATCATTCTTCCAGTAGTAAAGGGAGAAGAACTCGAATTACGACGCTATACGGGTAAGCAAGATTTACAGAAAGGAAGTTACGGCATTGAAGAACCGCAAGGCGAAGTATTTACAGATTATGAAAATATCGATTTGGCCATTATACCCGGAGTAGCATTCGATATGCAAGGAAACCGTCTGGGACGAGGAAAAGGATACTACGACCGATTATTAAAGCAACTCAACGCTTACAAGATAGGTATCTGTTTTCATTTTCAAATCTGCGACCAAATTCCAACAGAAGCATTCGATAAATCAATGGATGAAATTTGGAGTGAACAAACCCACTTCACTCCATCCAGGTGAATAGCGGTTCAAATAAAAGAGGAATCAACGAAATATGATGTTCACGATAACTTGTGATCCGACCTGCGCATTTAAGTTGCGCACCAGTAACTGACGGCTCATCATCAGCTCTTGCCGAAGTACCGAAGAGGATAAGTGCACATAAAGTACTTGATTCTTGATATATAAATTTGTCGTATACCGAGATATGGTTTCTCCCACGACATCCTTCCAGGCATCAACCAACCGGTATTCATTCAACGGGGTTTCCAGTCCCTCCTGCCTGAGCAGCCTGCGTATTACATCACCAACTTGTTCTGTATTATCTCGTTTCATACCTCCTCCTCACTGTGGCGTTCGGAAACCTCCCCATCTTCCACTTCAAATAGTTTATAATCTCCTTTTATTTTTCGTAAAATCTTATCCAGATGATCCCTGTTTGTATCAGTTACAAATATCTGCCCAAAACTATCTCCTGCCACCAGCTTCACAATCTGCTCTACACGTGAAGCATCCAGCTTATCAAAGATATCATCCAACAGAACAATCGGCGTTGTACGACTTCCTGTCCGCTTCAGGAACTCAAATTGAGCAAGCTTCAAAGCAATCAGATAGGTCTTGTTCTGCCCCTGAGAACCTTCCCGCTTGATAGGAAAATCACCTAACTGCATAATCAAATCATCCTTATGTATGCCACGAGTAGAGTACCCTAAGATACGATCACGCTGCCGGGTACCTTTCAACTGTTCCAAAAGATCACCCTCAGCTGCATGCGATTCATACATAAGACTAACCTGTTCTCTGTCTTGAGAAATATATGAATAATACGACTGAAACACAGGTATAAACTCATCAATAAACTCTTTTCGCTTACGATACACCGTTTCACCGGCAACAGCCATCATTTCCTCCCATACCAGCATCAGCTCCTCTTCTGGCTCCATATCTGCCTTAAGCAATGAATTACGCTGAAGAAGTGCTTTGTTGTAACGTATCAATGCATCCAAATACTCACGGTCAAACTGAGAAATGACAACGTCCATAAAGCGCCGACGTTCCTCACTTCCACCGGCAATTAACCAAGAATCGGCAGGTGAAACCATGACAAGTGGAATCAGACCTATATGGTCGGACAAACGTGAATATTCTTTCTTATTCCGCTTGAATTGTTTTTTCTGACGACGTTTTAAGCCACAATATACTTCTTCAGGTTCTCCGTCGTCAGTCTCATAAAATCCTTGTATCACAAAAAAGTCACAATCATGCAAAATGTTCTGCGAATCAATGGCATTGGTCGCACTTTTGCAAAACGACAAGTAATAAACAGCATCCAGCAAATTGGTCTTTCCCATTCCGTTTTTGCCAATGATACAGTTCATTTTATGAGAAAAAGCAAGTTCCACCTGCTCCAGATTTTTGTAATTTAATATAGAGATGCGTTTAAGCCACATAGTCAAAACCTTATTTTCAGCTTACAAAATTAACAATAAAAGCATGACAGATAAAAAAACATGCTCTCAAATTTCATTTATAAATATAAATAAACTACTTTTGCTGACCGAAATGTAAACATATCAAATAATAACAGAGAAATAATAAAAAAATAATTAAATAAAATGGCAGAACAAAAACACACTCATGACCCTTTGAATGTAGACGAAGCGTTGAGTACTTCCGAAGCATTCCTTTTCAAGTACAAAAACCTGTTGGTTGGTATTGTAGTAGCTATTGTTGTCATCGTATGCGGAACATTGGCCTACAAACATTTTATCGGCGAACCTAAAGAGTTGAAGGCTTCTGAAGCTCTCTTCAAGGGCGAACAATATTTCGGCAATGACAACTACGAAGTTGCACTGAAAGGTGACAGCCTCGGTTATGCCGGTTTCTTAAAGATTGCAGATGAGTTCAGCGGAACAGACGCTGGTAACTTGGCAAATGCTTATGCAGGTATCTGCTATGCACAACTCGGCAAATACGAAGAAGCTACTAAATATTTAGATAAATTTAGTGCAGATGATTATATGGTTGCTCCAGCTGTTATGGGTACAATGGGTAATTGCTACGCACAAATGGGACAACTTGACAAAGCTGCTGCAACTTTGCTGAAAGCAGCAGATAAAGCAAACAGTACAACTTTAAGTCCTATCTATTTGCTTCAGGCTGGCCAGATACTGGAAAAGCAGGGTAAAAATGCAGAAGCTGTAGAAGCTTACAAGCAAATTAAAACTAAATATGCAAATTCTTATCAAGCAATGGACATCGACAAATACATCGATCGCGCCTCTATTAAATAAGATTAGCTTATTACATATATAATATAAGGTATTGTCATTCGGAGCAAAGCGAAGAATCTCGGATACATCAACGTGGATGCTCATGAGATTCAGACTTTACTCCGAATGATTTTTTATTTAGAATTCTTAATTTAATCATTTAATTGTATAATCATTATGGCAACCGCTTATCATAACCTTTCCGATTACGATTTCAATTCTGTCCCCGATGCTTCTCAGATGCGTTTTGGCATTGTAGTATCCGAATGGAATAGCAATATCACCGGAGCATTACTTTCCGGTGCAGTACAGACATTAAAAAAACATGGAGCTAAAGACGAAAACATCCTGGTTCAAACTGTACCGGGAAGTTTCGAGCTGACTTTTGGCTCCGCACAAATGATAAAAAGTGGAAAAGTTGACGCAGTAATAGCACTGGGATGTGTAGTACGTGGAGATACTCCCCATTTTGACTATGTTTGTGCTGGGGCAACTCAAGGAATTACTCAATTGAATGCAACTACCGATACACCAGTTATTTACGGATTGATAACTACCAACAATATGGAACAAGCCGAAGAAAGAGCTGGAGGAAAATTAGGTAACAAAGGTGACGAATGTGCAATTACTGCAATAAAAATGATCGATTTTGCTTGCAGATTAAAAAAATAGTTGTACCTTTGCATCGCAATTGAGAAAAACACTAACCAATCAGTTGCGAAAGGGCAAATACCAGAGTGGCCAAATGGGGCAGACTGTAAATCTGCTGGCTTACGCCTTCGGTGGTTCGAATCCATCTTTGCCCACTAAAATTGCGGAAGTAGCTCAGTCGATAGAGCATTAGCCTTCCAAGCTGAGGGTCGCGGGTTTGAGTCCCGTCTTCCGCTCTTTGAAAATATTGTTGAAAACGTTGGGCAAATACCAGAGTGGCCAAATGGGGCAGACTGTAAATCTGCTGGCTTACGCCTTCGGTGGTTCGAATCCATCTTTGCCCACTAAAATTGCGGAAGTAGCTCAGTCGATAGAGCATTAGCCTTCCAAGCTGAGGGTCGCGGGTTTGAGTCCCGTCTTCCGCTCTCCAAAAGGTCATACATTTTATGTATGGCCTTTTTTATTATTCCCTAAAATCATTAATAAAACCAAACAGGAACAACACCTATAACCTTAATTTGTTATATTAGTTTTATAATCTAATATCTTATCACTAACCCTTAAAAAGAAACCATTATGAAGAATTTCAGAATCGAATCGCTTATCCTCGCCATCGGATTGCTCCTATTAGGAATATGCATCCAAAGAGGATTCAACTCATTTGCAGAGCGTGACAGAAGTGTAAATGTAAAGGGACTTGCTGAAATGGAAGTTCCTGCCGACAAAGTCATATGGCCATTGATGTATAAAAGCTTAGGCAATGACTTGAATGCCTTATACGACAACATTAAAAATTCAAATGCCACTATTACTCAATTTCTGAAGGAGAAAGGTATAGATGAAAAAGAAATCAGCATCAATGCACCTGAGATTATCGACCTGAAAGCCGAACGATATAGCAACAGCGACAACAGTCCTTATCGATATAACGTAACAACAGTTATTACTGTAACCTCCAACAAAGTGGATTTGGCAAGAAGCCTCATTGCCGAACAAGGTGAATTACTGAAACGAGGAATTGCTGTAACAGGAGGCGACTATCGGTACAATGTCCAATATGAATATACAGGACTTAACACTATCAAACCGCAAATGATAGAAGAAGCAACCAAAAATGCACGGCAAGCCGCCGAAAAATTTGCAAAAGACTCCGACAGCAAGCTGGGAAAAATCCGACATGCCAACCAAGGACAATTCAGTATTTCCGATCGTGACGCAAATACTCCTTATATAAAAAAGGTACGTGTAGTTACTACCATAGATTACTCACTCGAAGACTAAGCAGAATTAAATTCCAATTTATACATACAAAAGAGCCACAAAGTTTTACAACAGAAATATCTTAATGAAACTTTGTGGCTTCTTTTACGCCGGTTCCTTCCGAAGTTTTTACGAAAAAAAACAGGAAAAGTTGTATCATTCAGGATTTTATTGTACTTTTGCAGCCGATTTATATAAACAATATAAAGTCTAACACAATTAGTTATTTACAAACAATTTATTTTAATGGAAAACTTAAAAAACATTACTCCGATTGAAGACTTCAATTGGGATGCTTATGAAAGCGGTGATGCAGTAACCAACGTAAGCAAAGAAGATCTTGAAAAAGCTTATGACAGCACCTTGAACAAGGTAAACGACCGTGAGGTTGTAGACGGTACTGTAATCGCAATGAACAAACGCGAAGTTGTAGTTAATATTGGCTACAAATCAGACGGTATCATTCCGTTGAGCGAATTCCGCTACAATCCTGATTTGAAAGTTGGTGATACTGTAGAAGTATACATCGAAAACCAGGAAGACAAAAAAGGACAGTTGATTCTGTCACACAAGAAAGCTCGCGCTACTCGTTCTTGGGATCGTGTTAACGCTGCTCTTGAAAACGAAGAAATCATCAAGGGTTACATCAAGTGCCGCACTAAGGGTGGTATGATCGTTGATGTATTCGGTATTGAAGCATTCTTGCCGGGTTCTCAGATTGATGTGAAACCTATCCGCGACTACGATGTATTCGTAGGTAAGACTATGGAATTCAAAGTTGTTAAAATCAACCAGGAATTCAAAAACGTTGTTGTTTCTCACAAAGCTCTTATCGAAGCTGAACTGGAACAGCAGAAGAAAGAAATCATCAGCAAACTTGAAAAAGGTCAGGTACTTGAAGGTACTGTTAAAAATATCACATCATACGGTGTATTCATCGACTTGGGCGGCGTAGACGGTTTGATCCACATCACAGACTTGTCTTGGGGCCGTGTAAGCGATCCGCGTGAAGTTGTTTCTCTGGATCAGAAGTTGAACGTAGTTATCCTCGACTTCGATGATGAAAAGAAACGTATTGCTTTAGGTTTGAAGCAGTTGACTCCGCACCCATGGGATAGCCTTGATCCAAACTTGAAGGTTGGCGATCACGTTAAAGGTAAAGTTGTCGTTATGGCTGACTATGGAGCATTCATCGAAATCGCTCCGGGCGTAGAAGGTTTGATCCACGTTTCTGAAATGTCTTGGTCACAGCACCTGCGTTCTGCTCAGGACTTCATGAAAGTAGGCGACGAAATCGAAGCTGTAATCCTGACTCTGGACCGCGAAGAACGCAAGATGTCTTTGGGTATCAAACAGCTGAAACCAGATCCATGGGAAACTATCGAAGAAAAATATCCTGTAGGTTCTAAGCATGTTGCTAAAGTACGTAACTTCACTAACTTCGGTGTATTCGTAGAAATCGAAGAAGGTGTAGACGGCTTGATCCACATCTCTGACCTGTCTTGGACTAAGAAGATCAAACATCCTTCTGAATTTACTCAGATTGGTGCAGACATCGACGTTGTTGTTTTGGAAATCGACAAAGAAAACCGTCGTTTGAGCCTTGGTCACAAGCAGTTGGAAGAAAACCCATGGGATGTATTCGAAACAGTATTTACTGTAGGTTCTATCCACGAAGGTACTATCATCGAAATGTTGGATAAGGGTGCTGTAGTAGCATTGCCTTATGGTGTTGAAGGTTTCGCTACTCCGAAACACTTGGTTAAGGAAGACGGTTCACAGGCTCAGCTTGACGAAAAACTTCCGTTCAAGGTAATCGAATTCAACAAAGATGCAAAACGTATCATCTTGTCTCACAGCCGTATCTTCGAAGATGCTGCTAAGGCAGAAGAAAAAGCAGAAAAGAAAGCTTCTAAGAAGTCTTCTAAGAAAGAAGAAACTCCGATGATTCAGAACCAGGCTGCTTCTACAACTCTGGGCGACATCGACGCTTTGGCTGCTTTGAAAGAACAATTGGAAGGAAAGAAATAATTCTTTAATTCGTCATATTGGAAAAGGGGATTGTGCTATGCATAGTCCCTTTTTTTATTTCCTCTCCCAAATGCCTTTAAGGTTCTTCCCCTATTTCCCGTCAACACTTCAATCTTTATCAAGATAAAATACGCTCCAAAAGAGTTAAACCGAAAAACTACGTTTTTCATTTGCCGCTCCGCTTACCTTTGCGTATCTTTGTTTGTATGGAAAAATTTGAAGTAAACATATTGGGATGCGGGTCTGCCCTGCCGACTACACGACACATGGCAACCTCACAAGTAGTGAACATCCGGGAAAAACTATTCATGATAGATTGTGGAGAAGGTGCACAGGTACAATTACGGCGTTCACGACTAAAGTTCAGCCGCCTGAACCATATATTCATTTCACATCTGCACGGAGACCATTGCTTTGGTCTGATGGGACTTATATCGACATTCGGCATGCTGGAACGCACAGCCGACTTACATATTTACTGCCATCCCGAACTGGAAAGACTGCTCACCCCACACATTGACTTTTTTTGCAAAGGCATGCCCTATAACGTCATCTTTCATACTTTCAACCCGAAAGAACAGCAAATTATATACGACGACCGTTCTGTCACGGTAGAAACCATTCCTCTACGACACCGATTGCCGACGTGCGGCTTCCTTTTTCGCGAAAAGCCTACACCCAATCATATAAAGCGTGATATGATAGACTTTTACAAAATCCCGATATGCATGATTAATCGCATAAAGAATGGAGAAGATTATACCACAGAAGAAGGAACAGTCATTCCCAACGAACGCCTGACCATTCCTTCCGATCCTCCCCGTTCGTACGCATACTGCTCGGATACCTCCTATCTGCCACGCATTACCGAACAGATAAAAGGCGTAAATCTTCTGTTCCACGAGGCCACTTTCGCCAATACGGAAGCAGCCCGTGCCCGCCAGACTATGCACTCCACTGCCGGACAGGCGGCAACCATTGCCCGCGATGCAGAAGTAAAACGGCTGGTTATCGGACATTTTTCGGCCAGATACGAAGACGAAGGGCCTTTGCTACAGGAAGCCCAAGCCATCTTTCCCAATACAATATTGGCACAAGAAAACATGAATATCACTTTGTAAAAGAAAGAAGTTAATAAAACTCAACCGACTTAAACCCTGTGGCAACATACCAATCTAAAAATAACGGAAACAAAGAAGTTAAAAGAATATGAATACATACAACGAGGAAGATGTAATCGACCGACTACAATATCCGGAAACGCAGCGCGAGGCTTTTGGAGAAGTAGTTAAAGCCTACAGCGAACAACTGTACTGGCAAATCAGGCGAATGGTCCTCTCACACGACGATGCAAACGATTTACTGCAAAATACTTTCATCAAGGCATGGAGTAACCTGAATTATTTCAGGGGAGAAGCCAAGCTTTCTACCTGGCTATACCGTATTGCTCTGAACGAAAGTCTGAATTTCCTGAACAAACAACGCGCACAGAATCAACTTTCCATCGACGATGCAGAAGCAGTTGCACTGAACAAGCTGGAAAGTGACCCTTACTTTGACGGCGACCAGACACAACTATTGTTCGAGAAGGCTATTCAAACCCTACCCGAAAAACAACGTATGGTCTTCAACCTGAAGTACTTTCAGGAAATGAAATATGAAGAGATATCCGACATTCTGGGAACCAGCGTAGGAGCCCTCAAGGCTTCATACCATCATGCCGTAAAAAAAATAGAAGAATTTTTAAGCCAAAACGATTAAACCTTATGGACAAACAGCTATCTAAGAAAATAAAGGAGGATAACATACTATGAAGGAAGATAAAGATTTACTAAGCAAATATGGAAGAAAGAACCCTTTCACCGTTCCCGAAGGATATTTTCAGGACTTCAACGAAAGGCTGATGGAGCAACTTCCTGAAAAAGAAGTTATGCCCGAACCCGAAATCAAGATATGGGACCGCATTAAACCGTGGATATACATGGCTGCCATGTTCGTAGGATTAATGTTTACCGTCCGTACCTTTATGGGAGGACAACAACACACTCAGGATGCAGAAACTGAAATAGGAAGCTATACCGAAATACCCGATGAATACATCGATCCGATCGTAAACCAAACAATGATGGACGATTATGAGCTATATCGCTATCTGACTGATGCCGAAACTAATATTTACAATTAAAATAAGCTGAACTGAGATGAAAAAACTATTTTATATACTTGCCCTACTCATTAGCTTTTGCGGCAGCTTGCAAGCACAAAAGGCCCAATTGAGCAAAGAAGAATTCCGCAAGGTACAAGAAAAGTTCATTACCGAAAAAGCAAACCTTACAGCTAAAGAAGCAAAACAATTCTTCCCACTCTATTTCGAGTTGCAGGACAAGAAAACATCCCTCAACAAAGAAGCCTGGCATAAAATCAGAAAAGGGAAACAAGAAAACGTAAGTGAAGAAGAATACAACGAAATCGTAGAAGATATAGTACAGACACGAATCCAAATCGACCAGCTCGACTTAGATTACGTCCGGAAATACAAGAAATTCCTCACTGCCAAGAAAATCTATGAAATACAACGGGCAGAAATGAAATTCCATAGAGAACTCCTCAAGCCCAAGAAGAAAAAATAAACCAAATGAAAAGACCGGATTCAGGCATTATATCGTGCCCCAATCCGGTCTTTCCATTTCATTCAGCAACAGATTTCTTCGTTACAGTCCTTTTTGCTTGGCTTCGTTCCATAGAGCATCCATTTCTTCCAGCGACATATCGTGCAGATTTTTCCCCTGCTTAATTGTATGCTCCTCCAGATAATTGAAACGACGGATAAACTTCTGGTTTGTATGCTCCAGCGCATTATCCGGATTAATCTTATACAAACGAGCCGCATTGATCAGGCTGAACATCACATCTCCAAATTCGGCTTCTGCTTTCTCCTTATCCATGGTAGCCACCTCAGCCTCAAACTCATCGATTTCTTCCTTAACCTTGCTCCACACCTGTTCACGTTCTTCCCAGTCGAAACCAACATTACGAGCCTTATCCTGTATACGATAAGCCTTGATCAGTGAAGGAAGCGCATCAGGCACCCCACTCAGTACCGACTTGTTTCCATCTTTTTCCTTCAGCTTTATCTGTTCCCAGTTCTCCGATACCTGCTCGGCCGTATCAGCCTTGACCTCACCAAACACATGAGGATGACGGAATATCAGCTTATCACAAAGTTTATCGCATACATCTTTTATATCGAACGCACCGGTTTCACTGCCAATTTTAGCATAAAACACCACATGCAACAGTACATCCCCCAACTCCTTGCAGATATTTTTCTGGTCATTCTTCATCAAGGCATCACACAGCTCGTACACTTCTTCTATCGTATTGGGGCGCAAACTTTCGTTGGTCTGTTTCCTGTCCCACGGGCATTTTACTCGTAACTCGTCAAGCACGTCAAGCAACCGCCCGAATGCTTCCATCTGTTCTTTTCTTGTATACATATACAGTTTTTCTATTTTTAGCAGACAAAATTACAAATAAATTGGATTTTCTCACAAAAAATACTATTTTTGTAATAGATTGATAAGAAATATATTTTCAAGTCGACCCTTAATTAACCAACAAAAAATACACAATTATGAATACACAAAGCATTGCAGAATGTGCAAAAGCAGTATGGCGTCTGCTGCACGGAGATAACAGAAAATGGGAGTATCAGGAACTGAAAAAAGCAACCGGACTACGTGACAGGGATTTGAATGCCGCTATCGGCTGGCTGGCCTGTGAAGGAAAAATCCAGTTTGACGAAAGTATGCAAGGACAACATACTGCATTATATATCGAATTGAGCTATTATATCGGATAGCACAAAAAAAATGCGTTGTAACCCCGGTCCTATTTTCTCCGAGCGTTTCAACGCATTTTTAGAAACTTCAAGATCTTACTTATTTCAACTTGATAAATAATTCGCCTTCAACTTCGCTTGTTTCAATCTTGTCTTCTCTCAATAACCAACCCAATCCGAGGAACAAATCTTTATCCGCTCTCAGTTTAGCGGCTTTCTTAAGTCCCTTCTGAGTCATTCCTTCATTTCCATTTAGTGCTTCCCAGATTTGTCCGGCGATAGCACCTGCTTTTTCTTGTAACATAGTTCTCTACTTTAAAAACTGTAATATTTTGACTTCTCCAACCTGAGAAGTGTTTGTGTGCATTGCAATGCAAATTTAACGAAAAAAAGCGTGAGGCGTTTTTTTTATGGAAAAATATTTTGAATTCGACCTTTTTTTATTCAAAAAAAACTATTTCTGCATCAAACATATGACATTTTATCTGAAAATATAGATATTACGTCGGCAGAAAAATGCACAGACTCCCTGAAAAAGCCATCATTTTTTGTACAAAAAAAATAAGTTTTTGTACAAAAAATAAAAAAACATCTCGACAAATTACCCCGATTGCCGGCAGAGAAAAAAAGAAAGCTCTTCACTTCTTTCACCCGACACGAGCCTGCACAAGGCTAATGGTGAAAGAAGCGAAGAGCCACAACAGCGTAAAATCCGCTTAAAGTTTGCCTTCTTTTTCCAGAAAGTCGCCAAACAGACGGGCTGCCGTTTCTACCATCCGGGCACACGGACGCTTGGCATAATACTGTGCCGTACGTGCTTCGGGAGTAGAAACAACCGGTTCTTTCTTCGAAAGTCCCAGCAGATCGGCACAACGCAGGGCACCTGTTTCCTGACGGAACTTCTCGGCCAGCTCCTGTACCAGCGCATAATTGGCAGCTTTACCTTCACGGTCTGCCCCTTCGAGAGCACAACGCTCCAGTCCGGCCAGCAGAAACATTCCACATGCAGCTCCACACGTTTCGCGCATCCGGCCAATTCCACCACCAAACGAAGCAGCCATGTGTAAGGCCTGCTCGTGAGTAAATCCATACAAATCGGCATACGCAGCGACCACCGACTGCGAACAGTTATACCCTTCTTTAAAGAAAGCTACGGCTTTCTGTATACGTTCTTCTTTTGTCATATATCAAGTACATTATTAATAGTATTTCCTTCCATCCATGCTTTCAGGTTCTCCACCGCCTGATTCATCAACCGTGTACGCGACTCACGGGTTGCCCACGCTATATGAGGAGTAATAAAGCAGTTCTTCAACTTCAGCAACGGATTGCCTGTAGAAGGCGGTTCCGAGGAAAGCACATCCAGTCCGGCTCCCAGCAGCTTGCCACTCAACAAAGCCCGCTCCAATGCTTTTTCATCTATCAGTCCGCCACGGCTTGTATTAATCAGAATAGCTCCCTGCTTCATCAGCGAAAGACGAAACGAATTGACCATTTCTTTATTCTCCGAAGTCAGCGGACAATGCAAACTTACTACATCACTCAACGAAAACAGCTCGTTCAGCGTCACTTTCTGATACTTTTTCGGGAGGGCCTTCTTCGACTTGCTGGTAAACACCAGAATATCCATTCCCAATGCCTCGGCTATCCGTGCCGTAGCCTGTCCCGTATTTCCAAAGCCAACAATACCCATTTTCTTTCCCGCCAGTTCAACCAGCGGAGTATTCCAGTAACAAAAATCTGATTGCGCACTCCATACTCCGTTCTGAACCTCGTTGGCATAATGTGCCACCTGCTGCGTAATATTCAAAAGATGAGCAATCGCCATCTGGGCAACCGAAAGCGTACTGTAAGCCGGAATATTCGTTACCACAATTTCCTGCTGACGCGCCATATCCAGATCGACTACATTATATCCGGTTGCCAAGATTCCTATATACT
Organism: Phocaeicola sp. HCN-6420; assembly: GCF_037890145.1. NCBI lineage: Bacteria > Pseudomonadati > Bacteroidota > Bacteroidia > Bacteroidales > Bacteroidaceae > Phocaeicola > Phocaeicola sp. HCN-6420. The sequence goes on along the minus strand of NZ_JBBKBJ010000035.1, from coordinate 2,364 downwards.
TTAACTTAGGCAGCTGCTTCAGAATAAATCCATTCAGCACCGTCTTGTTGGTCAGCACCACGTCAGCATCCTCAGCCCGACGCACGACCTCTAACTGTGAAGTACGGTCGTGTACCACAACTTCTCCCAGTTCCTCCAGTTCTTCCCATCTTCTTTCACCCGGATTCAGTGTATAAGCATCCAATACAACTATCTTCATATGCATCACATTCTTGTTTATTCTTTAAACCGATCGCCCCATAACTGTATCATCCGCTCTTTCAGTTTTGCTTCCGAAGCATTTTCCTGTGCATGCCAGAGGCGTTGCTGCTGCACTTCATCGGGTAAAAACTGCTGCCGTACAAAGTTACCTTTATAAGCATGAGCATACTTATAGTCCTTGCCATATCCCAATTGCTTCATCAACTTGGTCGGTGCATTACGCAAGTGCAGCGGAACCGGAAGGTTTCCTGTCTGCTGTACCAGCTCGAGTGCAGAATTGATTCCTGCATATGCCGAATTACTTTTCGGACTCGTAGCCAAGTAAACCGTAGCCTCAGCCAGCGGAATACGGCCTTCGGGCCATCCTATCTTCATCACGGCATCGAAGGCAGCATTTGCCAGAAGCAGTGCATTGGGATTGGCCAATCCGATATCTTCCGAAGCAGAAATGACCAGACGCCGGGCAATGAAAGCAGGGTCTTCCCCACCTTCTACCATACGCGCCAGCCAATATAACGCCCCGTCCGGATCGCTTCCCCGGATAGACTTGATAAAAGCAGAAATAATATCATAGTGCATTTTCCCGTCCTTGTCGTAAGCCAGCGGATTCTGCTGCAAGCGCTCCACTACTTTCTCATCAGTAACGACTACCGGAACCGCATCATCTGCTTCTACCACCAGCTCCAATATATTGAGCAGCTTTCGGGCATCTCCTCCCGAATAACGCAGCATGGCATCCGTTTCACGCAATTCCACCTGCTTCTCCTTCAATATAGCATCTGTAGTTATCGCATGATGCAGCAATTCGAGCAAGTCATCCTTTTCAAGCGACTTCAACACATAAAGCTGGCAGCGTGAAAGCAGCGGACGGATGACTTCGAACGAAGGATTCTCGGTGGTTGCTCCTATCAGGGTAACCACTCCCGTTTCAACAGCTCCCAGCAATGAATCCTGCTGCGACTTGCTGAACCGGTGTATTTCATCAATGAAAAGAATCGGACTCTGCTGCGAGAAGAAACGGTTACTCTTTGCCTTGTCGATTACATCGCGCACATCCTTCACTCCCGATGTCACAGCACTCAATGTATAAAAAGGAGTTTCCAGGCGATTGGCAATAATCTTTGCCAGCGTAGTCTTCCCTACGCCCGGAGGCCCCCACAATATAAAAGAAGATATGCGGCCGGAGTCAATCATCCGTCTCAACACCGCTCCTTCTCCTACCAGATGTTTTTGCCCTATGTAGTCGTCCAGTGTTTTCGGACGCATACGTTCAGCCAACGGTTGAGCCATAATATTCTATTTTTTGGAAGTTCTTGTTTATTGTATCTTGCATTATGTTGAGAAAAGTTTTCAAAAATAGTGAAACTCGTCCAAATACGTATGGATTTAGAAAGAATATTCACCGACACTTCGAGTTATCGGATAGAAACGCCCCCAAAATCCCTCTGTCGTCTTCACACAAAAATTCAAGGATTTTTTTATTTCTTATATAAAAAAGCTGAACGGAACCAGCCCCAATGGAATAGCAGTAAAAGAAATCTTCGCTTAAAAGCTCACAAAAAGGCAATAAAAAAAGCCTCTTTTCACAAAGAAGCTTTTTTAAGTTTTCAATAGGTATTAGTTTTTTTTAAGGTAAAAAGATTGTTTTCAGGATAACGCTACAAAGATGCGGGCTTTTTTTGAACTAAACAAATAAAAAACTATGTCTTAAAACATGTTTAGCGTTTTTCTTTGCTAACATTCTGTCAAGTCCTCATTCTTTAATAGTATTACAAAGATACGAAGAACTCGCAAAAAAACGGCAAAATTTGGATAAATAAAGTAAGTGTTTGGTATTGAGGAGAGTTAAGCCAAATTCTTCTATACCTTTCCAAATCGCTAAAATGCAGGATAATGAAAGGTTAAGAGAAAGATTTGCTACTTATCCGTTGCCTTTTTTAGCCCCGGATAATCCGGCAAAATAACGCTTGACCACCTGCGGTTTTACCGTTCACCATGCAAAGAACCCTATATTTTGCCCGTAAAGATAACCGTTTTTTTCCGTTTTTCATGGAAATACAGGTTATGTTACCGGCATCCGGGGTTTTATTCTTTGTTCCGCTATAATTTTCATAACTGTAAATAGCTATATATCAAGTAATTTTGCAACATAAAAAAAATAGA
>NZ_JBBKBJ010000034.1:0-36384 GCF_037890145.1 Phocaeicola sp. HCN-6420 | reverse complement strand
ATTAATATATTTAACCCTGATATGGTAATCATTGGCGGACAAATGTCGCGCGCCGGCGACTTCCTTCTTCAACCTGTAATTTCCGCCGTAAGAAAATACACTCTTAGTCTGATGAGTCGTGATTCTGAAATTGTACTATCAAAGCTAAAAGATCAGGCATGCGTGATAGGCTCTTGCCTATTATCAAGAAGCAAATTGTTCGAAGACTAAAAACGGCAACTAAATATGATGGGAATAAATATTCACCACAGCTTACTCTGGTCCACCAAAGTCATAATATCATACTATGAATAACACCTGACTAATTTGATCATATCGGAGCAACCTGTGGTGAATTAAGTATCTCTAATCTCTTACAGTCTTAATAATATTACCTGCTGCATCGATAAAGACTTTTAGTTCTTCTCCATTATGCAGTACTTCTACTTCGTACCATGACGAATCGGGCGTTTCTATCACATCCGCTTCGTTATCATCCAACCAGTAACCTCCTGCTGTTAAAGCGGCTGTTACTGCGGACGGAAGTTCTTGGCTGCTGATTTCCCAGGAAGTACGTACCCACTCATACCGACCATTAAAAAGAAGCTCTTTCTCTTTCCCATCGTGCCGGATGTCGACTTCCAGATAACCATCGTCATAGCCACGTTCTATAATAACTGCTCCGGGATAGTTCTCCTGAATGAACTGCTCTACATTTCCAGCAACAGTTCCAGTATCTTCCGTATTTCCTCCGCCCAGATCGGGACGTCCTTCCAGAACAGTTCCGTCATGACTTATATAAATCTTTACATCATCATCGAAACGAGTTTCTAATTCAAAGCAATAGAATGTTCCGGACTTCTCAGTTTCATATTTCTCCGCTTCTTCAATACGTCCACCTTCCAAATAAACAGATGTCGATTTCAGGGCAGCAATTACTTGCGAAGGAATAGCCGTTACCTCATCAATATTTCTAAATTCATATTCTATCCTGGTGTATACCCAGGCTTGTGCTTGGTTGAAAAAGGCTTCGTGCTTCAAGCCTTCGTAAATAAACTCTACTTCCGTACCCCCATCTTCATTATCTAAATCAATAATTCTCGCATTTGGATAATTTTTCTTCAGCCAACTTTCTACCGTAGCAGACGGTGTCTGCGGTAAATATTCCTGATAATCCTTATTATCATCCGCATCAATGACTTCCTTTACCAAGATACCTTCTGGAGTATAATACAAATCAACATCAGTACCTGCTCCACCCTCTTTCTTTTCTACGTCGATAATATACAGAGTTTCAGCTACACTATTTCTCGTCAGAACATCCACCTCATCATCTGCTACCCACGGAGCCTGTCCATATTCACTTGCAAAAAAAGCAGATTTCACCTGATCGGGCAATTCAACAAAACGGATTTCCTTTTCAGTCATACCCAAAATTCCACTCTCTAATGCAAACCAAGCAGTATGATTACGCGACATATCAGCTGAACGCGTACCATCCCAATAGAAGTCGGCTACAGCATAACCGGCTTTAGTCGTCCACACCACATTACTTGCACCAGGAAACTGAGCATTAAATGCTTCCATTACTTGTGCAGGAATATCACCGGATGTTCCGGCAGGAAAAGATGAATTTTCATTTTCACTGCACGAAGTAAAGAATAATACACCAGCCATAATACATGCACCTAATAATAATCGTGATTTTGCCATAAGTCCTTTATTTAATGTTACGACACAAAATAAAAAGACAAAACTGAAAAGAATCTGAAACGACAGGCAAGGATATAAAAAAATAGGCCATCTTTATAAAAGATGACCTATTATGAATTTTGTCATAAGACGATGTGTCGATTATCCCTGGTGGATTGCTTCAGAAGGACATACATCTGCGCATGTTCCACATTCAGTACACATTTCCGGGTTGATAGAATATTTATCACCTTCAGAAATTGCTCCAACCGGACATTCATCGATACAAGTACCGCAAGCGATACAATCGTCACTAATTACGTAAGCCATTGTAGTAAAAATTAAATTATTATTAGTACTAATTTGATGATGCAAAGGTAATCTTTTTGACGAGATTTGTAATATCTACTTTACAATATTTCCCTAATTTGTAACATGTCTAAATAGTATCAATGCTTTAAGGATTGATACATTGCTTGTTGAATACGAGAACGGATTCCCAGCTTAACCAAATTATTCTGACCATAGCTTGTAGGATAAGTACGGTTACTTAAAAATACAAAGACAAGATCATTATCCGGATCAGCCCATACACAAGTACCAGTAAAGCCCGTATGTCCAAAAACAGAAGCAGGAGCTTCGGGAGTACACGGACTCTCATCGTGTTTCTCCATATCTGGTTTATCGAAGCCCAAACCACGGCGACTGTTTTTGGATTTCATACTCATAAACAAATCACAAGTAGCACGACTCAGGTAACGGCGGTCGCCGCAAATACCTCGATCAAGCAACATCTGAAAAAGTACAGATACATCGTGTGCGGTAGAAAATAGCCCGGCATTACCCGATACACCGCCCATAAATGCAGCAGCTTCGTCGTGTACATATCCCTGCAAAGGCCCTCCACGCAAGAAATCTTTTTCCGCAGTAGGAGCTATCTGCTCTTTTGAAAAATGTTTTAACGGATTATATGCCGTATACATCAATCCCATCGGCTTAAAGAAGACGCTGTCCAAGTATACATCCATCGGAACTTTCGTGATACTTTCTACCACTTCCTTCAACAACATAAAATTCAGACAACTATACCGATACGAATGCCCCTTCAGTGGAGCATTGATAATTTCACGCATAACGACTTGTTTAAAATCTTTATTCAAGAACAAGCTATCGGACAACGGCAAAGAATACACATCCGAAGGAACAGCAGACACCCATTCCTTCTTAAAAGAGAAGTTAGTACATACATACACATTGGGAGCTATCTGCAAACGATGTTCTGCATCCGGCTTCTTCCGAGAGAAACCACCTTTACAAGTCTTCATATCAATGGCATCTTCATAGAACGGCAAATACGAAGGCAAACCAGATTCATGAAATAACAAATCCTGAATAGTGATATTCTGTTTATTTGTCTTTCTCAAAGCTGGCAAATAAAGACTTACTTTATCTGTCAGCCCGAACTTACCTTCGTCATACAGCTTCATCACTGCCAACAATGTACCAGCAGCTTTACTTAAAGAAGCTAAATCATAAATAGTATGCTCCCTGACCTTCTCCTTTCCCTCATAAGTCAAAGAGCCGAAACATTTATTGTATACAGGATATCCATCCTTTGTTATCAGAACATGACAACCAGGGTAAGCCTTTTCCCGAATACCCTCTTCCGCTATGGTATCAATGGCAGCCAATATCTTAGAATCCATACCCAGTTCTTCAGGAGTATACGAACGAGGATAGTCCGGATCAAGAGTTATCCCTGTACCACTCTTCCATAATCCTGCCATATCAACAGATAATCGTCCGTTTACAATATCCTGCCCTGTCATTACATCAGCCACATACTGCTGAATATATATTTTATCTGTATGTGCTAATATTACAGCCGAAACATTCCGCAATACAGAAGGCATCTCCTGCAATATATTCTGAGAAGCAAAACACACAATGACAACAGGCTTATCGACTGCCAACTTCTCCAGCAGCGGAAGGAACGGTTGAAAATTTGTATTGGGATGTACAGCTACAATCACCTGCTGTGCCGGAGTAACACGTTCTTGAATTCGATTTAACGAATCAGCATTGCCATGCAACCACGCCAGTGAAACAGTTTTTTTCAATTCCTTGTAGAATGGGTAATCGTCAGATAAAGAAGAAGACAGACTCAACAATACATTTCCCGACAATGACAAGTCGAGCGGCAACACGTCTGCCGAATCCTTTAACACAGTAACAGCAGCCTTCTCCATAGCAGCCAATAAACTATCCGTACCCGCAGTATGAATTCGCTGTTTGATCCCATCAAGCTCGGTATGCTGCTTATGGCTTAGCCCCAAAGCATACTTATACATAAGCACCTTACGGCACTTTTCTGTAATAACCTTTTCGCTCAGTTTGCCCGCTTTTATGGCACGCATTACACTTTCAAGGCTCTTCTTTAAATTTCTTGGTACCAGCAGCAGGTCGTTTCCTGCCATCAGAGCCTGAGCACAAGGATTATCTGCATTATCAGAAATACCTTTCATTTCCAGCGCATCGGTAAATACCAGTCCGGAAAAGCCCAGTTCTTTACACAAAACCGAAGTAATTACTTCCGAAGATATAGACGCAGGCCTATTATCCAGCTCGGCAACGTGCAGATGACCAATCATCATTCCCCCAATGCCAGCCTTGATTGCTTCCCGAAAAGGATACAACTCTACACTGTCTAAGCGGTCACGATTAAAATTAAGTACAGGCAACACATAATGAGAATCGGTATCTGTATCGCCATGACCTGGGAAATGCTTGCAAACAGCCATAACGCCTCCATCTTCCAAGCCACGAGAGTAGGCTATCACTTTACGCGCAACTTGCTTCGGATCACTACCAAAAGAGCGAACATTAATAACGGGATTACTGGGATTATTATCGACATCGGCAACAGGCGCAAAATTAACATGCACACCTATCTCACGAAGTTGCCTTGCTACTTCCCGCCCATATTGATAAATCAATGTATCATTCTGTATACATCCCAATACTCTGTTACGTGGAAATTCGGGCATTCCTTCCAATCTCATGCCCAGTCCCCACTCTCCATCAAAAGTTATCAGCAAAGGAATATCGGCCCACTGCTGCGCCAGATTAGTAAGTTGTACCTGCTTATTCAGTTCACCTTTTGAAAAAAGCAATCCACCTATACCATATTCCTTAACCGCATCCTCGATACTGTTCTTATTTTTTTGTAAAGTAACAGGAGCAACTGTATGAATAAACAACTGACCGACTTTCTGCTTTAACGTCATACGAGCAAGTTGTTCTTCCACCCAGCGGTTACATGCTACGGTATCATCTATCTGTTCCAATATTCTTACAGAAGAAGCATTCACCCCTATCCATAAAAACAAGCAAATAATCAATCCCCAAAAACGTTTATTCATAATCCTTCTCCCTCCTTTTAATATTTATCCGATAATCTCTTCTGCCAGCAATACTTATATTATATTCGACATTCCATTCCTAATTTTTCTGAAACTTCAGAATCATTTTTCCAACAAATGCCCCATTTTTACCCATTTGTTGTACCGGAATTTCAACGCCATCCAGATTTTTATAGAACTTCGGCCCCTCGAAATAAGAATGAGAATGTCCTCCCAGTACGACATCAATGCCACGAGTATTTTCTATCAGTTCGATGTCACTATACGGCTCACCTTTCCATCCCAAATGAGAAAGACAAATAACCACATCGCAATGCTCATCATTCCGCAGCAAATCTGTAATGCGCTGCGCCTCCGAAACAGGATCTTCAAACTTTACATTTCCGTAACATTCAGATGCAACCAATCCATCCAACTGCGCCCCCAATCCGAAAACTCCAATCTTCAGACCATCACGCTGAATAATCGTATACTCTTTTACCAGCCCTTCGAGCACCGTACCTGTTACATCATAATTCGCACAAACTATAGGATAATTAGCCATCTTAAACAATCTTGCCATATTATCCAGTCCAAAATCGAATTCATGGTTTCCGATAGTACCTGCATCGTAACCCATTTCATTCATCAGCTTTATCTCCACCTCCCCTTTGAACATATTATAATAAGGAGTACCCTGCGAGAAATCTCCCGAGTCGAACAGCAGTAAATCTTCATGAATCTTGCGCTGCTGCTTGATAAAAGTAGCACGACGCAACAGCCCAGCTTTATCAGCCAGCATCGTATCTTGAAAATCTTCCGGGAACGGTTCTACACGGCTATGCATGTCATTGGTATGAAATAAAAACAGCTCCTTGGTCGACTGGGCAGCCAAAACTCCGGAAAACAAGCACACCCATAAGATGAAATATAGTCTTTTCATATAATATTCTTTATCATTGTTCTACAATACGCCCTTCTACATCAGCATTCACAAAAACACCTTTAGCCTCACACTGCTTGACATAGTCGATAAACAAGTCACGCAAAATAGCCTCTTGCGGCTCTGTCTTTGAAACAGCATTCTTGAAAGCCTCCATGTGATCATTACCTTCCGCCAGATAATCGATGGTAGCCACCCGGTATTCCTTTTGCGGATCGACCGGACTTCCTCCCACCTTCGCGCTCAGCAGTTCTCCGTCCTTCGAAATAACCAGCCGCGCTCCGCTTAAGCCTTCACCATGCACCGCCGCAATCTGCTTGAAGAGTTCCATCAGATCTGCTCCCTTTAAGACAACAACCGACAATGCATTCTGGAAAGGACTGATTTCATAAATAGAGCCAAAAGTAATGTTTCCTTCATTTAGAATATTACGAATTCCCCCTATATTCATCACTCCAACATCCATCTTCACCCCCAATTTAGCTTCCGCACTCTGGCAAAGTATATCCGCAATCAAGTTTGAAAGTGGAGACTCCGGACGATATGCTTCAAGTTTTCGGGCTGCATGTCCGATAACCGGCGTCATCAAGCTATCAATTTTATCTTGATAAGGCTGTAAAATTCTCCACGCAGCCTGATCCTGCTTCTCATCATAAACACTGGTAATGGGCACTCTTTCTCCCTCTACCGATACCAAAGAATAACTGGAACTACAGGCGGTAAGCACAAGAGAGCCAGCCAATATGGCGTAAAACACATACTTTTTCATATATTATCATTCATATTTATTGTCCAAATATAGGGAAAAAAGCAAACGGACACAAGATTTTGTATCAAAATATCCCCGAAACATTTGCCTATATCGAAGAAAATCACTTACTTTGCACCGCTTTCGCGCAATCGCTGTCAAAGAAGAGTTACTTGATATGTTGCGTTGTAACGATAAACAATTTAATTTAAAAAAGAAAATGGATTTAATTAAAATTGCAGAAGAAGCATTTGCTACTGGCAAACAGCATCCTTCATTCAAAGCTGGTGATACTATCACAGTAGCATACCGTATCGTTGAAGGTAGCAAGGAACGTGTTCAGTTGTATCGCGGTGTTGTTATCAAAATTTCAGGTCACGGTGAAAAGAAACGTTTCACTGTACGTAAAATGTCAGGAACTGTAGGTGTAGAACGTATCTTCCCTCTTGAATCTCCGGCTATCGACAGCATCACTGTCAACAAAGTTGGTAAAGTACGTCGTGCTAAATTGTACTATCTGCGTGCTCTTACTGGTAAGAAAGCTAGAATTCAGGAAAAACGCGTTAACTTGTAATACTGAATCTATTATTCCTTACATACAGAAAACCGATTCTCATAACGAGAGTCGGTTTTTTGTTTTTCAGCCCCCACTGACTCAATTACATCAGAAAATACCAACTATTACTGCCGCCATCCATACAAATGAGCATATTCACTTTAACTCCTTTCGAGCCATCTCTGAAAACGTCCCCATCTTTTTAGAAAATTTGTACAAACAATTTTCTTTTTTGTACAAAAAAATAGGGAAACCAGGCTTCTATTAAAATTTTATCTGCACATTTTTCTCCAATATCACGCATAAAATAAAAAATCCATTGCTTTTAATGCATTTCTTTTATACTTTTGTAGCAAATAAAAAATACAACCACTAACTAATCTTTCACTGCAAAGAAGGGAAAAGCCCTTCAATTATCACTTTTCATGTCGTTTAATGAAAAGAGATTTTTATTTCCTAAAGACAGAATAAAAAAAATGAATGTTTTACATTCTTGATAATGGAATATACACATAAATCCATTATTAAGGCAATTTATTCTACAACAATGATTCACATAGGAAAACGCATTGAAGAAACATTGCATGAGCAGGGACGGAGTGTTACATGGTTTGCAATACAGTTATGCTGTACACGCCCAAATGTATATAAGATTTTTCATAAAGAAAATATTGACATACATTTACTTTGGCGCATATCCTGCATACTACAACACGATTTCTTTCAGGATTTATCTGATTCTATTTCTACAAATACCCATTCGGATTAGCCCTTATTAGAGGCATGGCTGTATCCAAACAGAATACACATTTATCAACTTTTCAGAACTATCATTCACTTATCGTCTTTCTGCTATTTACATAAATTTGCAAATAGTTGAAAAATGACTAAAAGAACTAACTGTTTTATTAAATATTAGAAGTATGAAAAAGTTCTATTTTATTGCCCTTTTCTCATTCATTGGCATATTGGGAATGCAGGCACAAAAGACTACTGTTAAGTTTCAGGATACTCAAGCTCGTCTGTTGGACGTTAAAACCAATGCTTACGTAAAGCCTTTAACCGTTGAATTAAAAGTCGACACCAGCAAAGGACGAATCTCAGACGAATGGAGTCTTTCTAAGGAACAAGTAGAAGTAGAAATGGGAGGCGACTTAGCAAATATACGTAGCTGGGGAGTTTATCAATCATCTAAAAAGCATAATGCAGATGTAATCGTAGCTGCGACCTTCAATTTCCAGACAGATGACATGCGAAATGGCTTCTACAAATTGACAGTCGTAGGCTATCCTGCCACATTCGTCAACTGGGCAACTGCTACACAAGCCGATTACGAATGGATCCGCATGGAAAAGACAGTCACTACCAGTGATAAAGAAAAAATAGCAGCAATCGTAAAATAATTAACACCGAATACTAATTTATAAATTATAGGCAAAATGAAAAAACTAGCATCAATTGTAGCTGCATTATTATTATGCACAGGTATTCATGCCCAAATTGTTTCTTCAACGAGTAGAAGCATCAAAACAGAAAGAACGCCATCTGAAACCGAATGGCTTATCCGCCTTGGTATGAATATGATGAACTTCGCCGGTGACGGTGCAGAAGGAGTAGATTCAAAAATAGGCTATAACTTCAACATTGAATTTAACAAGCCCATAGGTGATGCAGGAGGATATTGGGGTATGAATTTGGGACTCGGTTCGCGTGGTTTCAAAGCAGACGATGTAAAGTGCATTGCTCACAACGTACAATATTCACCTATTACCTTTGGATGGAAAATCGGAGTAGCCGACAACATCAAAATCGATCCACATTTGGGATTTTATGCAAGCTATGATTTCTCAAGCAAAATGAAAGAAAGCGGAGAAAGTATCAGCTGGGGAGATTATGCTGACGCAATGAGCGTTGACTATAACGCATACGATGTTGGATTGAATGCCGGTGTAGGTATCTGGTACGACCGCTTCAACTTAGACTTCTGCTATCAGCGTGGCTTTATCGATGCATTCTCTGATTTCAATGGAGTTAAAACAAGCAACTTTTTGATTCGTCTGGGAGTCGCATTCTAATAATATTTAAACATTCATCTTATTTTCACAACGTTTATTATCTGGATAACACAGGTAGTAAACGTTGTTTTTAGTTATACATAATATATGAAATACATTTATCTACTCATTCTAATGTGCTGCATCTTCCCCTCTTCTGCACAGACTTTCACAGAAACCGGAAAGACTTATCCTGTCAATACGGAGGGTGACAAATGTGTAATAAACGGATTTACAACCTTCAATGGATTCAGCGATGAGAAAATCTATGCCAACACTTTACTATGGGCAATAGAAAATATTTGCCCTCAATTACGTGAGGGTCTCACCAATATAGATGTACCCAATAAAACATTCGATTGTGAATTTACTTTGGGATCTTCTGCTGAATCTGGATTAAACAATACCTACTATGTAAAAGCGACATTCAGAGTTGCAGACGGGAAATTACTTTATTATTTACATGATGTATTGATTGAGTCTACCGTATTAGTCATGAAAAAGGTAACGCCTTTGGAAAAACTTGCTCCTGAGAAAAAAGTTGCACACAAAAAAACTATGGACGACTTCGTAAAATCAGAATCGTCTATGCTCAACAAACTATTCGACTTCATTGCCACCTATCAGCTCGCCCCTATTACTCATTGGAGTGACATCGCCATCTGCCGACCGGTAGAAGGAATGAATGAAGACGAATGTCGTCTTGCATTCGGCAAACCACAGTCTATCATAGAAACAAATGGAGAAACTCAATGGATGTACACAAGTTCGTTTTATCTGTTCTTCCAAAATGGTAAAGTAAAAACCATCATCAAATAAATGGTTATGATTCGATTATGATTCACAAACCCTATCAATATCATCTATAGTAGCTGCCGATCAATACGAAAAGCAAAAAACAATAATAGCCGGAAAGACCGTCATATCGACGGTTTGTTCCGGCTATTATTATAGGGACATTTATTATTTCCCTTTTTCTGCGTTTCAACCTTTAAACATATCCTCGAAGATTTTCTTTTTAATTTCTTTAATATCCTTCTTAGAACTGAAAAATGGCAGTAAAGACAAATCGGTGATTCATGACAGAATGTGAATCAATAGCTTTTGCTTTTGAATCAAAATTATCTCCATACCAAGCATTACACAAGGAATACTCTGCCCCAAATTTCCAGTGAGGAATGTTGTAGGTAAGCTCTGCTGTTCCAGTAAATAACTGATCAAGTGTTGTCCCCGTACCCAACGTACCGTAAGGTACCTCTTTCGATGCTCCCAGATTTTTTAAATAGCCAAAGAAAAGAGCTGGACGCCATTTTTTACCGTAAGCAACATTTACCCATGTAGAAGAAGTACGTAAAGGGGAGTATTGTTGCTTACCCGTATATTCATCAATACTGACTATACCATATCCGCCAACAGTACTAGTCTGGGTAAGATTTGTACCAAGTACAGTCTTTGCAGATACCAACCAATCCTTTTGATTATATTTTATATGAGCTTCTCCTGAAATACCTGTTACACGTTCATCAACAAAAAAAGTTCCATTTTCCATTTCTGACTGTGTTCTGGGAGTTATAGAACTTACGTGGACGCCTGCCCCCGCAATCAGTCCCGGACGTTTGTAATCCATACCTAAATAAAACTCAGGAATACAACTTTTCTTTATGAACTCCTGACTCTTCTGAGTCGCAGTTTCTCCCGGGACATTCGTCTTTGGACCAACAGACAGGTATTGAGACTGCCATATAGCAGCAGCTGTAAGCATAAAATTCTTAGAGGTAAAACGGTAGCGAATCTGTGGAGCACGACTAAACGGCTGATAAGGTGCTCCCATATTCAAGTTTAATATTTCAGGAGCTACATCGCCATATAACGGATGCCAGGTCTGCCCTACCAACAAAGCAGATTTTCCCCAATCGAGATTAAAATAAACGTGACGGATACGAAACAATGAATAAGTAGTACCTGAACCACGGAAATCAACTTCGACCTTTGCAGATGTCTTGGCTTTTCCCAACATCGGACCAGCTACATCAACTCCCAGACGAGTATATAACGTATAGAAATTACCATTACCAACACTATTTAAATCATGTCCATTCGGATCCTTTACTTCATCCAACGGATACATATAAAATAATCCGTCTACAGTCTCAGAGTTAGACCGAGTATTATAAAATAAATCTGTACGCACCTGACCATAGAACTTATAGTCGAACCCTTTTTTCTGCGCAAACAAACTCCCTGATACTCCGACGAGCAAAGCGAGCGACACAAATACTTTTTTCATCACTTAGATATATTAAAATCAGAAATAAAAACCAAACCCAATCTTGAACCCTAACTTACTATATTCTGAACAATTTGAGAAGCTCAAATCGTAATATACAGCTGGCTCCACGGTAATTGTTCCATTCAGAAAAAAAGCATAACCCACTTCCGGAGTCAGACAAACCAAATCCTTACGGTTTACACTATTCGATAAATGTTTATAGGCCAGTCCTAATCCCCCGTACAAGCCACAACTCGACAAATAATATCTTGCCCCTGCTCCTATACTGGTTTCATCCATACCATTTTCCACATATTCACCCTTGAAATTTACCAAAACCGATAAATTATCCAAGACAAAAGCTCCTGTAGCAACCTGAAAACCGAAGTTGGTCCCCTCATATTTACTATGAGAAAGATCTAATCCCGTGAGAGAAGTATTCAGATACCACTTACCCTCTTCAAACTGTGCATGAGCGACATTAAGACAGCTTATTAATAAAATAAATGCTAATAGAAATTTCTTTGCCATAATTTTAAAAGATATTGATAGGCGCAAAAGTAACAAAAAAACACTATGAAAAGTAATCCATTGTAGTTTTTCACCATTTTATCATGCTTACAAGAAACTTTTTCTATAATAAAAACAATGTCTTGCCACAGAAAAAATTACAAGTTCTATCCCAATAGCCCCATTCATCTCTGGCAAGACATTAATTTCTTCGTAAACATATATAGATTCACATCCATAAGTTCAGCTTAAACATTTCAAAAAAATTCTATCGAAGATAGGACTTTCTCACCTTCCTATACCATAGGGTAAACCAGATTACAGCAATCAGAACACAAACTATACCCAAAGAGTAAGACAAGGTACCAGATAAAGAAAGACCTTCGGGAGCTATTAATATATAGGTAGAACATACAGCAGTCATGAACAGAGCTGGTATCAAAGTAACCCAATAATTCTTCTTTTCATATACAAGCCACACCGTAATTGCCCATAAAGTGAAGACAGCTAAAGTCTGATTACACCAGGCAAAATATCTCCAGATTATTTTAAAACCTTCGGCATCGCCAAAACTATAAACCAACAAACCTATCGTTATTAAAAATATAGGTATGCAAATAAGTAGACGTCGACGTATACTACGCTGTTCTACATGAAAAAAATCAGCAACAATCAAACGTGCAGAGCGTAATGCTGTATCTCCACTGGTTATAGGAGCTGCAACAATTCCAAGAATAGCCAAAATACCGCCAAAGGCACCTAACCAGTCCTTCGATATATCTGTCGCTACTTTTGCACCTGAATACGCAACTCCAGTCACTTCATCTATAATTCCATTTTCATGAAAGAAGTAAGTTGCCGCTGCAGCCCAGATCAAAGCAACTACACCTTCCGTAACCATTGCTCCGTAAAAGACCGGACGACAATATTTTTCATTAGTAATACATCGTGCCATCAGCGGAGATTGAGTAGCATGAAAACCACTGATAGCTCCACAGGCTATAGAAATAAACATCATCGGGAAAATAGGATTACGCTCGTACTTTGTTCCAAATCCATTCCATATTTCTGGTAAATCGGGACTCTTTACATAAAGCATAACCAAAATACCAACAGCCATAAAAAGCAACGCAAAAGCAAATAATGGATATACTTTACCTATAATCTTATCAATTGGCATCATTGTTGCCAATATATAATATAGGAATATAACAATAACCCAAAAATATACATCCAAAGAATCAGGAGTCATACCTGCCAATAATTCCGCCGGTCCTGAAACAAATACAGCTCCTACCAATATCATCAACAAAACAGTAAAAATGCATGCTACTTTCCGTGTTCCGCTACCTAAATATCGCCCAATGATTTGAGGTAAACTCTCACCTGAATGACGAAGAGATAGTGTCCCAGCCAGAAAATCGTGTACAGCACCTGCAAAGATAGTCCCAAAAACAATCCAAAGATAAGATGCCGTTCCAAACTGCGCCCCCATAATAGCGCCAAAAATAGGTCCCAGCCCCGCAATATTCAAAAATTGAATCATAAAAATTTTCCATGCCGGAAGAGGAATAAAGTCCACTCCATCAGTCATGGTCAAAGCAGGAGTTTTACGGTTCGGATCGGGAGCAAACAACTTATTGATATAACTTCCGTATATCCAGTAGCCGACCAATAACAGAATTAAAGCTATGCTAAAAGTTATCATAATAAAAAGTATTTAAGTGAGCGCAAAAGTAACAATTTAAAAGAACATATTGTTATCTTTGCAACACTAAAAATCAAAATTATGTACAACAGACTTATTACTATTTACATCTTTATTATCGGACTCTTTACACCAGCCTTTGCATACTCCCAGCCTAAATACGAAATACGAGCTACCTGGCTTACTACATTAGGGAGCTTAGACTGGCCTTCACAGAAAGCTACGTCGCCCAAAGGTATCGAGCTTCAGAAACAGGAATTGTGCAAAATACTTGACGCATTGAAACGAGCTAACTTTAATACCGTATTATTGCAAACCCGATTACGAGGAGATGTCATTTATCCATCCGATATTGAACAATTTACAGAATCACTGACCGGTCATGAGGGAGGCAATCCCAAGTATGACCCTTTACAGTTCGCTATAGAAGAATGTCATCGGCGTGGCATGGAACTACATGCATGGATTGTTACTATCCCTATCGGGAATACCAGACAAGTTCAGCTTTTAGGCAAGAAATCAATCACCAAAAAACAACCTTCTATTTGCAAGCTATATAAAGGTACATGGTATCTGGATCCCGGGAATCCCCAAACAGATAATTATCTTGCAAGTATTGTTCGTGAAATAGTTTCACGATACGACATAGATGGGATTCATTTGGATTATATTCGTTATCCAGAACAAGCTAAAGATTTTCCTGACCAAAACACTTATCGTAAATACGGTAAAAAAGAACAGTTGCAACAATGGAGAAGAAACAATATAACCCGCATAGTACGTCGTATATATATGGAAACAAAATCTCTAAAGCCATGGGTAAAAGTAAGTAGTTCTCCGGTTGGGAAATATAACGATACCCGACGATACCCCTCAAGAGGATGGAATGCATACGAAGTTGTTTACCAGGATGCACGCCAATGGCTGAAAGAGGGTATACACGATGCCTTATTCCCTATGATGTATTTCCAAGGAAATCATTTTTATCCATTTGCCTTAGATTGGCAAGAAAATAAAAACGGGCGTTGGATTATTCCCGGATTAGGTATTTATTTTCTTCATCCTAAAGAACAAAACTGGCAACTAGATGAGGTCATCCGGCAAATTTATTTCTTGAGAAATATCAATATGGATGGACAAGCTTATTTCCGCAATCGCTTTCTTATGAACAACACGAAAGGGTTACTAGACGAACTAAAAGAATATTTTTACACTCAGCCAGCAGTTGTGCCTCCTATGACCTGGATAGACAGTATAGCTCCATCAACTCCGAAAAGCCCTTATTTTATGCCACTTAATAAAGGAGTTAAATTAAGCTGGAGTGCATCATCCGATAATCTCTCAACGTCCGTATATTATAGGATTTATGCCTCAAATACTTATCCGGTAGACATCAGCCAACCTTCTAACTTGATAGAAATACGCACTGATTTAACCTGTTATACATTTTATCCTGAAGTACCATGGGCAGAACGTATCTATTGGGCGGTAACTGCTGTAGACCGATGCGGAAATGAAAGTAGTCCACTGGAAATGAATCGTCCATTCACAGCAAGTGATGTAACAAAACCTGAAAAACGATAGGACATAAGCAAAATAATCCGTACTTTTGCACATTCAAATGAACGAAAAACAAACAACTAATATCTCATGAGCAATCAACGATACATGCAGCGCGGCGTTTCTGCTTCAAAAGAAGATGTACATAACGCCATTAAAAACATTGACAAGGGTATTTTCCCAAAAGCTTTCTGCAAAATCATTCCTGACATTTTAGGAGGTGATCCTGAGTATTGCAATATCATGCATGCAGACGGTGCCGGAACAAAATCATCGCTGGCTTACCTGTATTGGAAAGAAACAGGTGACTTGTCTGTATGGAAAGGTATCGCACAAGATGCACTGATTATGAATATTGATGATTTATTGTGCGTGGGAGCTGTAGATAATATATTAGTATCTTCTACTATCGGTCGTAACAAGCTGCTTGTACCAGGAGAAGTAATTTCGGCTATTATTAACGGAACAGACGAACTGCTTGCCGAACTGAGAGAAATGGGAGTTGGCGTTTATGCTACAGGTGGCGAAACTGCCGATGTAGGCGATTTGGTCCGTACTATCATCGTTGACAGTACGGTAACCTGCCGTATGAAACGTGCTGATGTCATCAACAACGCCAATATCCGTCCGGGCGATGTAATTGTAGGTCTGGCTTCATATGGACAAGCTACTTACGAGAAAGAATACAACGGCGGTATGGGTAGTAACGGTCTGACCAGCGCCCGTCACGATGTATTCAGCAAATATCTGGCAGAGAAATATCCGGAAAGCTATGATCATGCTGTACCCGAAGAATTGGTTTACAGCGGTAAGCTGAAATTGACGGATGCTGTAGAAGGTTCTCCACTGGATGCTGGCAAACTGGTTCTTTCTCCGACCCGTACTTATGCTCCGGTTGTTAAGAAATTATTGGACGCTCTACGTCCACAAATCCACGGTATGGTTCATTGTTCAGGAGGTGCCCAGACGAAGGTTCTTCACTTTGTAGACGACAACTGCCGTGTCATCAAAGACAATCTCTTCCCCGTTCCTCCTTTGTTCCGTACCATCAAAGAACAGAGTGGCACCGATTGGGACGAAATGTATAAGGTATTCAACATGGGACATCGTCTGGAAGTATATTTGTCACCTGAACATGCAGAACAGGTTATCGAAATCAGTAAATCGTTCAACATCGATGCACAGATTATCGGACGTATCGAAGAGAGCGATCACAAAGAATTGATTATCCGTTCAGAATTCGGAGAATTCAAATATTAATTACCCCAAAGGCAAGAAGAGGCAGGATGTGTAGCGAACCTGCCTCACTTGTTCTTATTCTTACGATTATATGAAACCGCAAGAAAAACAAGGATGTCTTATCGAACTCTCTCGTTTTATGGTTTGTCCGTTTATATCTTAGCATTGAATTTGACTCTCCTTTTCTAAAAACGATAAGTTTTGGACTCCCCAATTTTGTTTCTTTCTTTGTTTTTGGAAAATACTTTGGCATTAAAGATTTTCAATGGAAAGCCCAAAGGGACTTACCTTTCATCTTGCTCGGATTCATATTGTTGGTTTTCTTTACCCGAACAGCCTACGGCAGATTATGGTAAACAACTAACTTTTTTTAAAGACTTCAATATAAGCATTCCACTAGAATGGCAGAAAACAATACATTATTAGAAAAATTGGATGGTCTGGTATCTCGTTTTGAGGAAGTTTCAACCTTAATTACAGACCCAAACGTAATAGCCGACCAAAAACGATACGTCAAACTAACCAAAGAATATAAGGAATTGGGTGACCTGATGGCTGCTCGCAAAGAATACTTGCAATGCCTTAACGGACTGGAAGAAGCCAAAATGATGATGGCTGAAAGCGATCCGGAAATGAAGGAAATGGCACGTGAAGAAGCAGCTGCCTGCGAAGCTCGTATTCCGGCATTGGAAGAAGAAATTAAGCTTTTGCTGGTACCAGCCGACCCGCAAGATGACCGCAACGCCATTTTGGAAATTCGTGGTGGTACAGGTGGAGATGAAGCAGCTATCTTTGCGGGAGATTTGTTCCGTATGTATTCCAAGTACTGCGAACGCAAAGGCTGGAAGCTGGAAGTATCCAGTGCCAATGAAGGAGCTGCCGGCGGTTTTAAAGAAATCATTTGCTCCGTTACCGGAGATAAAGTATATGGTACCCTGAAGTATGAATCGGGCGTACATCGTGTACAGCGCGTACCTGCTACAGAAACTCAAGGACGTGTCCACACTTCAGCAGCTTCTGTCGCTGTGCTCCCTGAGGCTGAGCCATTCGATGTAGAAATCAACGAAGGAGAAATAAAATGGGATACGTTTCGAAGCGGTGGTGCCGGAGGGCAGAATGTAAACAAGGTAGAATCAGGAGTACGCTTGCGTTATAACTGGAAAAATCCGAATACAGGTATCGTAGAAGAAATTCTTATTGAATGTACCGAAACCCGCGACCAGCCCAAAAACAAGGAACGTGCTCTCAGCCGTTTGCGTACCTTTATCTATGATAAAGAACATCAGAAATATATCGATGACATCGCTTCAAAACGAAAGACCATGGTGAGCACAGGAGACCGCTCTGCTAAAATACGTACATATAACTATCCGCAAGGTCGTATAACTGATCACCGCATTAATTATACCATATACAATTTAGCAGCCTTTATGGATGGAGATATTCAAGACTGTATTGACCATCTAATTGTTGCTGAAAATGCAGAACGATTGAAAGAAAGTGAACTATAATCACTGAGGGTCTTATACAAATGTCAGGACATTGGTTACAGAAAACTATTCAGACTTTTAACGGAACGCTTCAAAGTAATTTGAAGCGCTTCCCGGTTACTCTATTTTTCACAATAGCCCTAACATGTTATCTCTGTTACTTTGTATCCAACCATGATGATAATAAAAAACTACACTGGATTATTGCATATTATCTTTCTGTAGGTACTTTATTATCGCTAACTTTGCACCTGTGGTGTGAAGAGATGAAAAGTATCATCCCTAAGATTGGTATCCAGACAGGAATGAATTTACTCCTCATACTCGACACTATTTATCTTTATTCTTATTCATATGAGAAATCATTTACAGAAATAGGAATCGCCCATGCTGCAGGTCTTTGGGCAATCGGCCTCTCTATATTCTTCCTTTCTTTTCTTAAAGAGAAAAACGACATTCCAAGCTGGAACTTTGCTATATCAAGTATCACATCATGTGTTACAGCCAACGTTATAGGATGCATTATGAGTGGCGGAATCTGCTTCCTAATGCTATCTGTACATAAATTATTCAATTTAAAAATAGAATCACAAAGTTATCTCTACATTGTGATTCTCTGCAACGTGTGTTTATCCATGTTTTTGTTTTTAGGTTTACTTCCCCAAAAACAAGAAAAGCATAACACACGCCCGTTACAACATTCCTTCTTAAACGGTGTCATCCATTATCTGTTCCTTCCATTGACAGGAGGTTATCTGATTGTACTTTACATTTACGCATTTCGCATATTGATAAACTGGGAACTACCGATAGGATGGGTTTCATGGTTGGTTATAACCCTGATGACTGGATGTATCGTTATCGAATTCGGACTTTATCCCAACCGAATAGCACAACAAAAACGCTTTGATAATCTGATTGCTCGCTGGCTGCCTTTAGTCATACTCCCCTTACTTTTTTTGATGACCATAGGTATTGTGCGACGTTTTAATGATTATGGAATAACCATCAATAGACTTTATTTGATAACACTGAATATTTGGTGTTACTGTGTATGCATTATTCTGATTATAATTAAAGCAAGAAGAGTCAGTTGGATTCCAATATCTTTTTCTATTATTTTTCTATTGACATCTGTTTTACCTGTCAATTATGCCAGTATAACAAAACATAAAATCCAAAACGAAATAAGCAAAATCATTCAAACTCAAATACCGACAGAAGACCTCCCCTTCTCACAAGATAAATATACTCAATGGTTAAAAACATTTTCTCCAGAAAGAGCACAACAAATAAATGAAAAATTTATTTATCTTTACGAATGGTTTGGAAAAGAAAGCATCAGCCAATGGATTGACGAGGATGTTTCATTGTACATGCTCCGCACTGAGTTTAAAAACCAACAAGAAACTCAAGCAATCGTTTCATATTCGGGAGCAATTGCCTCAAACGCATTGATTGGCATACCTGTCGGATATAAAAAATTACAAGCAGTACATCAACATCAAATCATTAACAAGGAAGAGCAGGAAAATATGCTCTCCGTTAAAATAACTCAGGAAAACGATACAGTTTACATTAATTACCAGACTCTCGAATCACTGAGTCAATATAAGCACGGCGAAATGCCTCCTTCCGAACTGAAGTGTAACTCAAGTCAAAAGACATTTATACTGACCAGTTTCTCTGTTGACAAAACAAAGAAGAGTATGGAGATAAGTATAGACGGATATTTATTTAGTAAATAACAGTAACATACAAACTTAAAAAGCAATAAATATGAACAAGCAACAATTATTTGAAAACATCAAAAACAAAAAATCTTTTTTGTGCGTCGGATTAGATACTGACATCAAAAAAATACCAGAACATTTGCTAAAAGAAGAAGATCCTATCTTCGCATTCAATAAAGCTATCATTGATGCGACAGCCCCTTATTGTATTGCATATAAACCAAATCTGGCTTTTTATGAAAGTATGGGAGTAAAAGGATGGATAGCATTTGAAAAAACTGTAGACTACATCAAAAAGAACTATCCAGACCTGTTTATCATAGCTGACGCCAAACGAGGAGATATTGGAAATACTTCAGCTATGTACGCACGTACCTTCTTCGAAGAACTCAATATTGATTCCGTAACTGTAGCACCTTATATGGGAGAAGACAGCGTTACCCCCTTCCTTACTTATGAAGGGAAATGGGTTATCCTGCTTGCTCTTACCTCAAACAAAGGCTCACATGATTTTCAGTTGACTACCGATACTGATGGAGAACGCTTGTTCGAAAAAGTATTGCGCAAGTCTCAAGAGTGGGCTAATGACCAGAATATGATGTACGTTGTAGGAGCTACTCAAGGACGTATGTTCGAAGACATCCGCAAAATAGTCCCCAATCACTTTCTGTTAGTTCCAGGTATCGGCGCACAAGGCGGTTCATTGGAAGAAGTATGCAAATACGGAATGACTAAAGAATGTGGACTGATTGTTAACTCCAGCCGTGCCATCATTTATGCAGACAAAACAGAAAACTTTGCAAAAGTAGCCGGTGAAGAAGCTCATAAAGTACAGTTACAAATGAGTGAACAATTGAAAGCTATTCTATAAAATAAGTTTCCAAAAAGAGATTTTCAACCTGCATACAGGACAATTTGTTAAATCTACATAAAAACTGTCTTCTGAGCCACACTTCAGAAGGCAGTTTTTTGTTTCATTATAGAGATAAAAAAGAACACTTTTCCAACCCAGAACAGATAAATATTTGGAATTTTACACGGATATATAAAAAAAAAACACGTAATTTGCATAATTAACAACACGTATGTCATTTAAAGACATGCAAAAAAGCAGAACAATTAAAGTAAAAAAGAACAAAAGAATCAATTATGGAGTTTTCAGCCAAGCAAATTGCAGAATATATCCAAGGAGTGATTATAGGAGATGAAAATGCTACCGTACATACATTCGCAAAGATAGAAGAAGGTATTCCCGGAGCATTATCATTCTTATCCAATCCGAAATATACACATTTCATATATAATACCCAATCATCCATTGTATTGGTCAATAAAGACTTTGAACCGGAGCATGAAATAAAAGCTACTCTTATCAAAGTGGACAATGCTTATGAAAGTCTTGCCAAACTGATGACTTTATATGAAATGAGCAAACCTAAAAAAACAGGTATCGATCCTTTAGCTTCTATTTCTCCGAAAGCAAAAATCGGTAATAATGTTTATATAGGTCCTTTTGCTTGCATCGAAGACGGAGCTGAAATTGGAGACAACTCATACATACATCCTCATGTCACCATCGGCTCTCATGCCAAAATAGGAGAAAATACCACTTTATACCCACAAGTTACAATATACCATGACTGCCGTGTCGGAAATAACTGTATCATTCATGCAGGAGCAGTTATAGGAGCCGATGGATTTGGTTTCGCCCCCTCGCCGGAAGGCTATGAGAAAATTCCACAAATTGGCATCACCATCATTGAAGATAATGTAGAAGTTGGAGCCAATACATGTATAGACCGTGCTACAATGGGAGCAACAATCGTTCATAAGGGAGCAAAGCTCGATAATCTGATTCAATTGGCACACAATGTAGAGGTCGGAAGTCATACTGTTATGGCTTCACAAGGTGGCGTAGCCGGTTCTGCAAAAATCGGAGAATGGTGTATGTTCGGCGGACAAGTCGGTATAGCCGGACATATAAAAATAGGAGATCATGTAACAGTCGGTGCACAATCCGGCATACCAGGAAATACCAAATCAGGCAGCACCCTGATGGGATATCCTGCTATTGAGCCCAAACAGTTTGCACGTTCATCTGCTATATTCAAGAAACTTCCCGATATGTATACTGAATTAGGCCGACTACAAAAGGAAATTGAAGAACTAAAAAAACAACTTAATAAATAAACCCATGTTGAAACAACAAACATTAAAAGGCAGTTTCTCACTGAATGGTAAAGGACTTCATACAGGAGTCAAACTAACTGTTACATTCAATCCTGCCCCAGAACATCACGGGTATAAGATTCAGCGAATAGATTTAGATGATCAGCCAGTCATTGATGCTGTTGCTGAAAATGTAGTTGACACAACCCGCGGTACAGTTCTGGCCAAGAACGGGGTAAAAGTAAGTACCGTAGAACATGCCATGGCTGCACTTTATGCTGCAGGAATAGACAACTGTTTAATACAAGTCAATGGTCCGGAATTCCCGATTTTGGATGGAAGTGCCAAAGCATACGTAGAATGCATTAAGCGTGTAGGCATAGAAGAGCAAAATGCTCCTAAAGACTTCTATATCATCAAATCAAAAATCGAGTTCCGTGATGAAGCAACAGGCTCATCCATCACAGTACTTCCCGACGACAAGTTCAGCGTTAATACACTGATTTCATACGATTCACAGATACTAACCAACCAGTATGCTACACTGGAGAATATGGCAGACTTCCCTACCGAGATAGCATCTGCACGCACATTCGTATTTGTTCGGGAAATAGAGCCCCTGCTCAATGCAGGCTTAATCAAAGGCGGCGATTTGGATAATGCCATTGTTATCTACGAAAAACCAATGACACAAGAAAACTTCGACAAGCTTGCCGATGTTATGGGCGTTCCTCATATGGATGCAAGTCTGTTAGGATATATCAATCACATTCCATTGGTATGGCCGAACGAACCAGCACGCCATAAACTTCTCGACATTATAGGCGACTTAGCATTAATAGGTAAGCCGATAAAAGGACGTATCATTGCAACTCGTCCAGGACACACCATCAATAACAAATTCGCACGTCAAATACGTAAAGAAATACGCCTGCATGAAATTCAGGCACCTGTATACAATTGCAACGAAGCTCCCATAATGGATGTAAACCGTATCCGTGAACTACTACCTCACCGCTACCCATTCCAGTTGGTAGATAAAGTGATAGCAATTGGAGCCAATCATATCGTTGGAGTAAAGAACGTCACATCCAACGAACCGTTCTTTGTCGGTCATTTCCCCAAAGAACCTGTCATGCCGGGAGTTCTTCAAGTAGAAGCAATGGCACAAGTAGGAGGTCTGCTTGTATTAAACTCGCTGGACGATCCGGAAAAATATTCTACCTACTTCCTTAAAATAGATAATGTAAAGTTCCGTCAGAAAGTAGTACCAGGAGATACATTGATTTTCCGTGTAGAATTGATGGCCCCGATACGACGCGGAATTTCGACTATGAAAGGTTATATCTTTGTAGGTGAGAAAATTGTCTGTGAAGCTGAATTCATGGCACAAATAGTTAAAAACCAATAGAACAATTATATTATTGAAATATAGGATGAAGAATTAACAGCCAACTTAATTCTTCATCCCCAATTTATACCCTTAATACTTAATTCTTCATTATACAAATATGATCAGCCCATTAGCATACATACATCCAGAAGCTAAAATAGGAGAAAATGTAGAAATAGGTCCGTTTGTGTTTATCGATAAGAATGTAGTGATAGGCGATAATAACACAATTATGCCCAATGTAAACATCTTATATGGTTCACGTATCGGAAACAATAATCGCATTTTCCCAGGAGCAGTCATCGGAGCCATTCCGCAAGATTTAAAATTCCGTGGAGAAGAAACAACTGCCGAAATAGGAGACAACAATACAATCCGTGAAAATGTAACAATCAACAGAGGCACGGCTGCAAAAGGAAGAACAATTGTAGGCAACAATAACCTGCTTATGGAAGGCGTACACGTAGCCCACGACGCAACTGTGGGAAGCGGATGTATCATTGGAAACTCAACCAAAATGGCAGGAGAAATCATCATTGACGACAATGCAATTGTTAGTGCAAATGTTCTGATGCATCAGTTTTGCCGTGTAGGAGGATATGTCATGATTCAAGGCGGATGCCGTTTTAGCAAAGATATCCCTCCCTACATTATTGCCGGTCGTGAACCTATTGCATACAGCGGAATCAATATTGTAGGACTGCGTCGTCGCGGATTTTCAAACGAACTGATTGAGAATATACATAATACATACCGCATTATTTACAACAGCGGAAAGAATGTAAGTGATGCCTTGCAACAAATCCGTGAAGAAGTCCCCATGACTCCAGAAATTGAATATATTGTTTCTTTCATTGAAAATTCGGGAAGAGGAATCATCCGATAAAGAAATTTTTATATCTTTACCACATCAATGAAAATACTAAACAATAAAGACAATGGTATACAAATTCAGAATCATATCCGACGAAGTCGATGATTTCTTGAGAGAAATAAAAATCGACTCAGAAGCTTCATTTTACGATTTACACGAAGCTATATTAAAATGTACTGGTTATAAAGACGATCAGATGACCTCTTTCTTCATCTGTGATGATGACTGGGAAAAAGAAATCGAGATTACGTTGGAAGATATGGGCAACGGAAGTTCAGAAGAGGATACATTTGTAATGAAAGATACTCCGCTGAACGAGTTGCTGGAAGACGAAAAGCAGAAATTACTTTACGTATTCGACCCACTGGCCGAACGTGTATTCTTCATAGAGTTATCGGAAATCATCACAGGCAAGGACTTACAACATGCAACTTGTTCACGCAAGGAAGGTAATCCTCCTAAACAAACTATCGATTTCGACGAACAGATGAATACCAACACTTCTCTCGATTTGGACGAAAACTTCTACGGCGACCAAGATTTCGACATGGAAGACTTCGACCCTGAAGGTTTCGACATGCAAGGAGGTGGAGGCAATCCTTACGACGAAGACAAATATTAATCCAATAATAAATATCAGATGGGAAGCACATTCCATGTTTTCCATCAGCCGGAGGAGGAACAATCTCGAACAGAAAGTTTATCGACGAGGTTCTTCCTCCTTTTTCTTAATATGCCAGAACGACAAAGTATGAGTAAACCAACACTGATTGTACTGATAGGGCCAACAGGCATCGGAAAAACAGATTTAAGCCTGTCGATTGCCGAAACATACCACACCTCTATTATTTCAGCAGACTCACGCCAGCTTTATGCCGACCTGAAAATAGGAACAGCAGCTCCCACATCGGAACAACTGGCACGTGTTCCACATTATTTTGTCGGGACATTACAACTGAACGACTATTATAGTGCAGCTCAATATGAAACCGAGGTCTTGAAAAAACTGGAAGAACTATTCAAGGAAAAACCAGTTGTAGTACTTACGGGAGGCTCTATGATGTATGTCGATGCCGTATGCAAGGGAATAGACGATATTCCTACCGTAGACAACGAAACACGTCAGCTTATGCTGGAACGGTATGAACAGGAAGGTCTGGACAGATTGTGTGCAGAACTAAAGATTCTCGATCCGGAATATTATAATATCGTCGACCAGAAAAACCCCAAACGTGTAATACATGCACTGGAAATATGCTATATGACGGGCAAGACCTATACTTCTTTTCGCACACAAACTAAAAAGGAACGCCCGTTTCATATCTTGAAAATCGGTCTGAAACGAGATAGAGAAGAACTATACGACCGCATAAATCGCCGGGTAGATATCATGATGGAGGAAGGACTCTTGGATGAAGCCCGTAAAGTTTACCCATACCGTCACCTGAACTCTCTGAATACCGTAGGATATAAGGAGTTATTCAAGTACTTCGACGGAGAATGGGAATTACCTTTCGCCATAGAGAAAATCAAACAAAATTCACGTATTTACTCACGCAAGCAGATTACTTGGTTTAAACGTGATCCAGACATAGCCTGGTTTCATCCCGACTCGAAAGAAGAAATCATGCAATATATCGAGAGTCATCTGACATAAACAAACAATAGACCAATTTCTATTCCATACATCCAACCATCATCCCCCGATAAATAGCCACAATCTTCTCGGTGCACAAAACAATAAAAAAGCATGTGAAACAAGTTCCAAGACCTCGTTTCACATGCTTTTTTATATGTCAATTTACAATTTTCCTTAAACAGACAGGAAAGATTTGCTACATAAAGAACTTAAACACAAAGATAACCGACAGAATATACATTGCCGGAGTCAGCTTCTTATAGTTACCACACAACAAGTTAATCAGCACATAACTAATCATACCCAGCACGATACCATCTGATATACTATAAGCCAGCGGCATGAAAATAATGCAGATAAATGCCGGAATAGCTTCCGAATACTCTGTCAAGTCAACTTTCTTGATAGACGACATCATCATCAGTCCTACCAAAATCAATACCGGAGCCGTAGCAGCTCCCGGAACAGCCAAGAAGAAAGGAGCCAGAAACAAAGCCAGCAAGAAGCAGACAGCCGTAACAAAAGCAGTCAGGCCGCTGCGTCCACCCTCACCGACTCCCGAAGCACTCTCCACGAAAGTTGTAATGGTACTGGTTCCCAGCATGGCACCTACGGTAGTACCTATGGCATCGACCAGAAAAGCCTGCTTCAGATGAGGAATCTTACCGTCTTTGGTCACCATACCAGCTTTTGTTGTTACCCCAACCAGCGTACCGATTGTATCAAACATATCCACAAACAAGAAAGTAAATACCACAATTACCATTTCCTTAGTAAAGATATGCTCCCACTGAAACTGGAAGAAAATAGGCTCGATAGAAGGAGGAGCACTTACAATACCATTAATATGCGTCAGCCCCATTGGAATACCGATAACCGTTGTCAGCAAAATACCAAAGAGCAGCGCACCACGTACCCGTTTAACCAGCAAGACCGAAGTTATCAGCAAACCGATGATACCCAGCAGCGCAGAACCGGAAGTAATA
This sequence comes from Phocaeicola sp. HCN-6420, assembly GCF_037890145.1. NCBI lineage: Bacteria > Pseudomonadati > Bacteroidota > Bacteroidia > Bacteroidales > Bacteroidaceae > Phocaeicola > Phocaeicola sp. HCN-6420. Next base: position 9,441 of record NZ_JBBKBJ010000034.1, on the reverse strand, counting down.
TCGCCCAGCGAAATAAGAGTAGCATCATTGTTCACAATAATACCAGCATTCTGCAAACCCAAGAAAGCAATAAACAAACCTATACCCGCTCCAATCGCATTTTTCAGCGTAGCAGGCAAGGCATCCACAATCTTTTCACGCAGGTTTGTAATAGTCAGCAGGATAAAGATAATTCCTTCAAGCAACACAGCCGTCAGCGCAAACTGCCACGAGTAACCCAAAGTCAAACAAACCGTATAAGCAAAAAAGGCATTCAGCCCCATACCTGGAGCCAGTCCAAAAGGCAGTTTGGCATAAAAAGCCATGAGCAAAGTCGTAAAAGCCGAAGCTATTACCGTCGTCGTAAACAGCGCTCCTTTATCCATCCCCGTCGCACTCAGGATATTCGGATTCACTGCAAGGATATAGGCCATCGTCAGGAAAGTAGTGATACCTGCCAATATTTCGGTACGCACGCGAGTCACTTTCCGGTCGAAGCCAAACAATTTCTCTAACATAATACTATAAAATTAGAAATACTTATCAAAAAGTCCACTTCATAGCCAGAGTCGGGATATAATAGAATCCGTTACGCGTAGCAAAATTCGTACTCAGCTCCCATTCCGTACCCACACTCAGGTTCAAATCATCGTTCACATGCTTAAACTTATTTAAGTTCACCCAAAACTGAGGCTCACTTATAAAAATATAGTTATGTTCGTTTCCGTGAACATCGAAATGCTTTTCACGCCAGAAGTCAGCAAATCCGCTGAAAGTAAATTTGTTCTGGCAGAAGTTAATTGTCCAAGTACCCGTCAACTGAAAGTTATGGGGCTTATCATTCTTCTGAATATACTTATATAATACTTGCAAGCCAAACACACGCGAGAAGTCAGCACTGTTCCAGTTATATGCAGCACCACCCAAGAACGCATTATTGATATAATTCAACCCGCCGTTATATTCCACATGTGCCGAAACAGGAGCCTTCCAGAACTTCAGTTCACGACTGATTTCCCAATAAGCAGAAGCTACACCTTTATCCGTATAGTCCATATCGACAAAGAAATAAGTACTACCCCATTTGTCTGCCTTAAACATTTCAACGGTAGTGGTAACCCACGGACGATCCGACAGCGAGTTGTACATGGCACGTCCTAAATCATAATGCAACTGGATGTTCTGTGCCTTTGCTACTCCCGCCAAACAGCACATAAAAAGAACTAATAAGAATGGTTTTTTCATTGATTTTAGCTTTGTTTAATTATTGAAGTCGCAAAAGTACACAAAATCTGCCTAATAGCATAAAGAGAATACAGATTTGTTTCGGCTTCACAAGAATTACACCTATTATATATAAAGCATACTCCTTCCTATTCTCCCATCCATCCTTACCCTTCAGTTTTCATTTTACCCTCCGAAATGTTCACGCATGTTACAAGGAAGTTACCAAAGGAAGCACTTTTTTGATATAGGTCAAAAAAGAAGCACTTTTCGCAATAAATATGCTATAAAACATATTTCATATTAAAATAACCCGTATATTTGCAGTGTAAAACAAAAGAGGATAATAAATAAAAGATAAATACTAGACTTAATTTAGAATAGATTTTTAAGGTTAAAGGTTGAAAAAGGATCGAAGGCCGACCGTGAGGCTCGCCGGAGAGTTTTTAGGTAAAGTTTTTAGGTATTATTTAATGTTTAACTAAAAAAGAAAGGATAACATTATGAAAAAGGTAAAAAACATTTTTCACAAGATCGTAAATGCAGATCCAATGATCTGGGGTTACGTAATGCTGAATGATAAAATCAGCAAGTAAAAACAAGCTGAACGCTGAAAATGCTTCAGCTTTGAGAGAGAATCTGATAAATGCCGAGAGGCGTTGTAAATAATCAACTAAGCGGTTGCGCAAGCGACCGCTTTTTTTATGTATCTTTGTCTGCAAATCAGTTTCATTTATGGCATATACCCCGATAGATACCGACAACGCAGAGTTCCAGAATGCATTAAAGCTCATACAATACACCCGCCAGTCGGTTTTCCTGACCGGAAAAGCCGGTACCGGTAAATCCACCTTTCTGAAACATGTATGCCAGATAACCAAAAAGAAGTTTGTAGTACTTGCCCCTACAGGCATCGCAGCCATCAATGCAGGAGGAAGCACCCTTCATAGTTTCTTCAAGCTTCCCTTCTACCCCTTGCTGCCCGATGATCCCAATTTCAGCCTGAAGGGAGGAAAACTGCACAGTTTTCTGAAGTATTCGTCCGACCATCGCAAGCTCATCAAGAACATCGAACTGGTCATCATCGACGAGATTTCCATGGTACGCGCCGACATCATCGACTTCATCGACAAGGTACTGCGTGTATATTCACAAAACATGCGCGAACCTTTCGGCGGGAAACAACTCCTGCTGGTAGGCGATGCCTTCCAGCTTGAGCCGGTTGTAAAGAGTGATGAACGTGAAATCATCAACCGCTTCTACCCCAACCCCTATTTCTTTTCCGCGCGTGTGTTCCGCGAAATGGAACTGGTAGCCATCGAACTGACGAAAGTTTATCGCCAGACCGATAAGGTCTTTGTTAACGTACTCGACCATATCCGCACCAACACAGCAGGGGCAGCCGATCTTCAACTGCTGAATACACGCTACAATGCCCCGATAAAGGCAAACGAAAACGACATGTACATCACTCTTGCCACACGTCGCGACAATGTAGACTACATCAACGACCGCCGCCTTGCCGAACTTCCCGGCGAGGCTGTCACCCTGCAAGGAGAAATTCACGGCGAGTTTCCCGAAAGCAGTCTTCCTACCCTTATGGAACTGACCATCAAGCCCGGGGCGCAAATCATCTTCATCAAGAACGATCCGGACAAGCGCTGGGTAAACGGCACCATCGGAACCATTTCCGGCATCGATGCCGACGGAATCATATACGTCATTACCGAAGACGGCAAGGAGTTCGATGTCCGCCGTGAAAGCTGGAGCAACATCCGCTACCGTTACAACGAACAGGAGAAGAAAATAGAGGAAGAAGAACTGGGAACCTTCACCCAGTACCCTATCCGACTGGCATGGGCCATTACCATACACAAAAGTCAGGGACTTACTTTCAGCCGGGTAGTCATCGACTTTACCGGCGGAGTATTCGCCGGCGGTCAGGCATACGTGGCACTGAGCCGCTGCACCTCACTGGAAGGCATCTGCCTGAAACGCGAGATAACCCGCGGCGACATCTTCGTACGTCCCGAAATTGTAGCCTTCGCCCAACGGTTCAACAACCAGCAGGCTATCGACCGTGCTATGAAACAGGCACAAGCCGACATACAATATGTAGCAGCCGTCAAAGCATTCGACGAAGGTAACTTCGAAGAATTCCTCAACCAGTTCTTCAAAGCCATCCATTCGCGTTACGACATAGAGAAACCTCTTCAGCAACGTTTCATCCGGAAAAAGCTCGGCATCATCAACAAACTGCGTGAAGACAACAAACGCCTGAAGGAACAAATGCAGGAGCAACAGAAAAACTTACAGAAATACGCCAAGGAGTACTACCTGATGGGCAACGAGTGTATCACGCACATGCACGATACCCGTGCGGCACTCGCCAATTACGACAAGGCCATCGAACTCTATCCCGACTATGCCGATGCGTGGGTACGCAAAGGAGTTACTTTGTTCAACGCCGACCGCATAAACGAAGCCGAAGCCTGTCTGGACCAAGCTGTCCGCCTGCGCCCGATGGAATTCAAAACCGTTTACAACCGCGGAAAGCTGCGTCTTCACACAGGAAACACAGAAGGAGCCCTTGCCGACCTCGACAAAGCCACCACCCTGAAGCCTCAGCACGCTGGAGCACACGAATGTTTTGGCGACGCACTTACACAAGCCGGAAAAGAAATGGAAGCAGCCATCCAGTACCGCCTTGCCGAAGAGCTTCGCAAACGCAAAAACAACTCTTAAACAGAAACTTATTTATCGTTCTTTCTTGAAACAGGAATCGTCATCTGCTTCAGTTCCTCCAGTGTACCGTTGAACACATTCAGGTCCACCTGCTCCTTGATACCCGGCAAGGTACCGGCATCGGTATGCTGCCAGAACTTCCACTGTCCCTTATATTCTACCGAGTCTACATAATAATGAGCAATCCAGTACGGATAAGTATTGAAGATGGAATCGTTCAGATAACGAGTCTTAAACTTATAGGATGTATAAAGAATAGGCTTCACCTTATAATGCTGTTCTATCTTCCGGAGCCAGATCAACAAATCCTTCCGCAAGCGGTCGTCATCATCTCCCCGCTTCTCTATATCGAGTACAGGAGGAAGATCCCCCGGCTCCAACTGAACCGAATGAATAAAGAAATCTGCCTGCCGCGAAGCATCCGTTTTAGGATTATAAAAATGATAAGCTCCACGGATAAAACCGTACTGCCGCGCAAGATCGAAATTATGAACAAACGTCGTATCGCTGAAATCTCCGCCTTCGGAAGCCTTCAGAAAAACGAAACGAATAGGGAAAGGAGTAAACTGCGTTTTACTCAACACAGCCCAGTTTATCGCTCCCTGATGATGAGAAACATCGAATCCATGCACCTGATAACCTGAAGGAAGACATACGCCATATGCCTTTGTTCCATAACAAGGTTTCCACCTGTATGCATAAGGACGAATAAAGAAATAATAAAACCCGATGACAAGTAATGCAGCAGCCCCTCCCATCAGAATATAATATATCCACGATGGAACTTCCCATTTACGAGCTATCTTCTTTCGATCCCTGCCGCGTCTTGTCCTTCTCTTCTGTCCACCCGAAGCAACCTTCGGCGAAGAAGAACCCGTCCGCTTGCGGGATACAGTTTTACGAGGCTTGTTTACCACCGTTATGGGCGGTTCTTTTGTCATAGGTTTATATCGTTACATTAAAAAATAGTCACTGCACCTCTCCGTCTGCCAAGGCAGACAGAGAAGGCAATGACAGATTTCTTTCCTATAAGGAGTTATTATTTAGCTTGTTCAAGCTGCAAAGTCTTAGTCGGCTGGTCGCAAACTTCAGACGGACCGAAGTACTGGATAGGACCCGGATATACATAATCAGTTTCCTTAGCCCAAGTTTCACGCTGAGCAGCAAAAGCTTTGAACGGAGCACCATCCAGTTTAACCAGAGCCTTCTGGATAACCGGTTTCATTTCACCGTGACGACGTTCCATGTTCATCATCATTGTGATAGGCACACCACCTGCAATCCATTCAGCAGCAGGAGCAGTAGTGTTACGAACTGATGACATATAACCAGTCTTACCGTTAGCAATCAGCATAGATGCAGTGTAACCCAAAGAGTAGCAGTAGTCAGCATCGAAGTTAGACGGAGCAGCGCAACGTCCTTCGTAACCGAAGAAGTGGTGCTGAGCAGCGAACTTACCAACATACTTGCCTTCTTCCTTCCACTGAGCCAGCTTAGTACCAACCATTTCAGACAACAGCTTTTCAGTTTCGATCAGAGAAACCTGAACGTTTCCGTGCGGGTCGCGGTCCAAAGACAACTGGCGAGCAACACCTTCCGGCAGAGAAGCATAGATAGCAGCATTTTCCGGACTCAGCTTGCTGATGATATAATCACGCTGTTTAGAACGCTTGATGCTGTTGAATTCATCACCGTTAGCAGCCAGGAAGTCATTCAGTTCAGCGATCAGACGCTTCATAGCCGGAATAAATTCGATCAAACCTTCCGGAATCAATACAGTACCGAAGTTGTTACCAGCAGCAGCACGGTCGGCAACTACCTGAGCGATATAAGTAACGATGTCATCCAAAGACATGTTCTTAGCTTCAACTTCCTCAGAAATGATACAGATGTTAGGCTGAACCTGCAAAGCACATTCCAGAGCGATGTGAGAAGCAGAACGTCCCATCAGTTTGATGAAGTGCCAGTACTTACGAGCAGAGTTACAGTCACGTTCGATGTTACCGATAACTTCAGCATAAGTCTTACAAGCAGTATCGAAACCGAATGAAGTTTCAATCATGTCGTTCTTCAAGTCGCCGTCGATAGTCTTCGGACAACCGATAACCTGAATACCATAGTTCTTGGCAGCATAATATTCAGCCAATACACAAGCGTTAGTATTAGAGTCATCACCACCGATAATAACCAGAGCCTTGATGCCCAGTTCCTTCAGGATTTCATAACCTTTTTCGAACTGATCTTCTTTTTCCAGTTTTGTACGGCCAGAACCGATAATATCGAAACCACCCGTGTTACGGTATTCGTCAATGATATCGGCAGTCAATTCCATATATTTGTGGTCAACCAATCCGCCGGGACCCAAGATGAAACCATACAATTTATTTGCAGGATTCAGTTTCTTGATACCATCGAACAGACCAGAGATAACGTTGTGTCCGCCCGGAGCCTGGCCACCAGACAAAATAACTCCCACGTTCATAGGAGCATATTCCTTAGCTTCTCCTTCAACGAACTTGATCAACGGCATGCCGTAAGTGTTCGGGAACAATTTTTTGATTGCTTCCTGATCGGCAACCGACTGTGTAGGTTCTCCTTCCTGTACCTTTACAGCACCTTTCAATGCCTTAGGCAGTTTTGGCTGATAAGCAGCTCTTGCAATTTGTAATGCACTTTTTGTCATAATTGTTTTTAATTTATATAAGGTGTATAAATTTCAGTATGCGCAAATTTCGCCTTTTTTTCGGAAATATGAAAACGTATGCAAAAAAAATGTTATCTTTACCCCGTAATCAATCTATTTTATTAACCCAATAAAACAATAAAACTATGGCTAGTAGAAGAAATTTAAAAAAGAATGTCAACTATATTTCCGACCTCGTAGCCGGTCTGTGTATCGTAGAAAGCATGAATGCAAAGGATGAAAACCGCGAAGAACTGAGCAAACTGTTCCTTCAGGCAGTCAATCTGCGCCAGGACATCATCAGCCGCATCAGCCATACTGAACCGGGAAACGTAAAAGGTTTCTACAAAAAACTGAAAGAAGACTTCAACAACGGCACGGAAGCTATTTTCAAAAAACTGGAAGAACTGGGTAAATAAGGAGCATGAAACAAGCCATTTGCAGCTTTATCTACTATAAGATACTGGGATGGAAAGCCAAAGTTTCCGTCCCGGATTTCGACAAATGCATCATTTGTGCAGCCCCGCATACTACCAACTGGGATTTGATTATCGGCAAACTGTTCATCAGTGCCGTGGGACGCGAGTCGGGATTCATGATGAAAAAGGAATGGTTCTTCTTTCCGCTCGGCATCCTGTTCCGCTGGATGGGAGGAATACCCGTACACCGCGACAAACATACCTCGCTGGTAGACCAGGTCATCAAGCAGGTCAAGGCAAGCGACAAGTTTCATCTTGCCATTACGCCGGAAGGAACCCGCTCTCCCAACCCGAACTGGAAAAAGGGATTCTACTACATTGCACTGGGTGCAAACATTCCTATCGTACTGATCGGCATCGATTATGAAAAGAAATGTATCACCGCCGAAAAGTACATCATGCCCAGCGGGGACATAGACAAGGACATGCGTGAAATCAAACTGTACTTCAAAGATTTCAAGGGAAGACATCCCCACAAATTCGATTTAGGCAATATTGATTAACAATGTATGGTCTTCATAAGAAACGTTTCGTGTAATTGTTCGGCACGGAACGTTTTGTTTTTTCCATCCGTCAGCACGTTTCTCTGCTGTTTTGTACAAATTCCAATTGCTTTTTGTACAAAAAATTTTTTCTTTTGTACAAATCATTCCTGAAACGCCGTGATGTTTTTGGAAATCCCCCGACAGGTTATTTGGTAAATGAAGCAAAAAATCAGTATCTTTGTAAAGATACATAATGGTTATGTCATCTTTCACCAATTCGTTTGTGCTACAATGAAAAGGAATTATCCGGTAGGTATACAAAACTTTGAAGAGATACGTAAAGGAAATTACTACTACATCGACAAGACCAAACTTGTCTATCAGCTTGTAAGCAGTGGTAAATACTATTTTCTGAGTCGTCCCCGATGGTTCGGAAAGAGTCTTCTGATATCTACTCTGGAAGCTTATTTCCAAGGGAAAAAGGAGCTGTTCAAAGATCTGGCTATCGAAACGCTCGAAAAAGAATGGCTGGAATACCCTATTTTACATTTCGATCTTAATACAAAGAAATACGAAAACAAAGCCTCTATCGCTGAAATTCTAAATCAGCACCTCGAAAAGTGGGAAGCCAAATATGGAGATGAAAAGCGGGAACGCTCTCCGGAAGAACGATTTTCGTATATCATAGAAAAAATCAGTACGGTGACCGGACGTAACGTCGTTATACTTATCGATGAATACGACAAACCAATGCTACAAGCAATAGGAAACGAAGACCTGCTCAATGACTACCGGAATACGCTGAAAGCATTCTACGGAGCCATGAAAAGTTGCGACAAATATATAAAGTTTGCAATGCTGACCGGAGTAACCAAGTTCAGCAAAGTCAGTGTATTCAGCGACTTAAACAATCTGATGGATATATCCATCGATGACAGATTTGCCAATATTTGCGGCATTACGGAAAAAGAACTTCATCATTACTTCAAAGATGACATCAGAGAGCTTGGCAAGAAAAACGGACTGAGTGAAGAGGAAACGAAAGTCACGCTCAAAAAGCTGTACGACGGATACCACTTTGTAGAATACAGCGACGATATATACAATCCGTTCAGCATTCTGAACACCTTTGCAAAAATGAAATTCGGAAGTTATTGGTTTGAAACGGGCACTCCTACCTTTCTTATCGAACTTTTGAAACAGAGCAAATATAACCTTTACCGGCTGACGGAAGAAATGGCTTCGGCCGATTCTTTGGGAGGCATAGACACAATGAATAGCAATCCTGTGCCTATATTATACCAAAGTGGCTATCTCACGATAAAAGGATATGACAAGGAGTTTCAAGTATATTCGTTAGGGTTTCCTAATAAAGAAGTGGAAGAAGGATTTACAAAGTTTTTACTTCCCAACTATGCACATCTTGAAACAGGCAATCCCTCGTTCGAAATAATGAGTTTCGTGAAAGATGTCCGCAAAGGTGATGTCGAGTCGTTCATGAAACGACTGAAAAGTTTTTTTGCCGATACGCCCTATGAAATAGCCAGAGATCTCGAGCTGCACTATCAGAACGTATTGTTTATCGTCTTTAAACTTTTAGGATTTTATACACAAGCCGAATACCACACCTCAAACGGCAGAATTGATATGGTAATAAAAACCGACAAGTATATCTATGTCATGGAGTTCAAACTCGATGGAACTGCAGAAGAAGCCCTGACACAGATAAACGATAAACAATATGCTGTACCATTTGCTACAGATTCTAAGAAGGTATTTAAAATAGGTGTAAACTTCAGCAAGGCAACAAGAGGAATAGAAAAATGGATTGTGGAAGAATAAAATC
>NZ_JBBKBJ010000033.1:0-36890 GCF_037890145.1 Phocaeicola sp. HCN-6420 | reverse complement strand
CGCAACACTTTGTGTATGAATTAGTTGGCTAATTTTATTTTATTTACTGAATGTCCCTTTTTCATCAGACTCCGTATGGTGTTGATGACATCGTTATCTTTATTTATTATATTTTTCAAGTAATCCGATTGCTACTTCGTCACCCAAGTCTCTTGCTTTTTGCAAATTTGAGATTCCCTTTTCCATTTGTTTCTGTTGAACTTGGATATACCCTAACATACGGTATGCCGGTGCATTTTGAGGATCGATGGATATAGCCTTCTCAAGTGCTTGAATAGCTTCTTCTACTTGATTGACACGTAAACATACACCTCCTTTTTCTACCCAGTAATTAACATTGTTCGGATCTAATTCTACAGCTTTGTTTATGTCATCAATTGCTTGCTGGTACATGCGGCATTGCATTTCAGCTTGCATACGAGTGAGATAAAATTCAGCAGAAACTTGTCCCAGCATGGCATCGTAAAAGTCATTATAGTCTGCTACCGCTCCTCGATAATCCTCTATTGCAATTTTTGCACCTGCGCGTTCATACAAATAAGGAGCTGCATCTTCTCCATAAGGCTTATTAAATCGTGCAACGGCACTATCCATTAGGGCAACAACTTCCTTTTTGTCTACTCCTTCCATCAAGTCTTTGGCTTTAGCGCTCGAATAGAATGTTGCAGCGGAAGCAAGCGGGCTCTTGTTTACCTTGTCGTAAGCCGTAAAGGCTTCTGCATATTTCTGCATGGCGAAATAAATATCTCCTTGTACTTGATAGTATATAGGTTGCTGAGCTATTTGGATAGCCTCATTGATTTCATTTAGTGCACGGTCGAAAGTCCAGTCGGCATAAGTAGGTTTATCTCCTTTATTCAACTGATAACTGTAAATCAGTTTAGAAATATTATAGTGAGCATCATCCTTTTGCTTCGATAAATCAAGCATTTTGTTCATGTCCTCGGTTGCCAGAGCATTGTGAGCATCATCACCGTAATTCATATAACAAGTAGCCCGACGCAGATATCCTTCCTGATTTTCCGGGTATTTGGCAATAAAATCGTTCAACAGGTTCAGATAGCTGTCACGGTCGAGTGTAGATGCTGCCATATAGAGGTATACCAATGCCTGAGATTCATCCTCAGGAAGCCCTTTCTTTATGCCAATAGACTTAAGAGTAAGATCGTTTACCGATAGGGCACTAATCGAAAGAGAAGATGCATAGGTAACTCCGATGGCATAACTTTCCTTACTTTCCGGATCAGAATTTTTCTGGATTAACCCCAGAACTTCTCCGTTTGCATTCATTACTGGACAGCTTACTGTTTTGTCTGTAGTTTGCATATTCAGCGTATAGTAGAAAGAATTGTTGCCTATCGTATCAATTTTGGCTATTGTACCATTTTGTCCATCGGCCGATTTTTGAGTGGAGTATGGAAGCAAATAAACTGTTTCACCCAGTGTCGCGGTCTGTGAAGCAGGTTGAAGTGCGGCAGCCTTTTTGTCAAATTCAGTTTTGAACTTAACAACATCGTAAATATCGTTTGCTCCCATAATATATTTTACGGGTAGCTCTTTACCGTCTGCTGTTACGATGACTGCATGATCTGCTCCTTTGAAGAGTGTATAATCAGATACGGCAGTTCCTTGTTCGTCGATATAGAATCCGTTTCCCGTATTTAATATTTGGTTCTCTTTGTTATAAGTTATAACAGAAAAGACCGCTTTTCTGGCTTTGCTTGCCCATTTGGGAAGCTCTTGTGAAAATCCCGTAAGGAATGACATTCCACAAGCTAATATAAGTATTGTCTTTTTCATGTACTTTTACGTTTATGTTTTATTCTTCATTTGTGAATCCACGCTGCTTGATAGCTTCGTAGATAAGGATACCTGCTGCAACTGATACGTTAAGTGACTCGATGGAGCCGAACAGTGGAATCTTAATCCATTCATCGCATAAAGCAAGATGTTCGTAAGGTACTCCCGTATCTTCTGCTCCCATGATGATACAAGTAGGATCTGTATAAGTTGCCTTGGTGTAATCGTAGTCGCCTTTTTCGGTTGCAGCAACAATTTTGAATCCGCTTTCTTTCAGGAACTTAATCGTATTGGTAAGATTATTCTCACGGCATACAGGGATGGTGTGCAATGCACCGGCAGAAGTCTTGATGGCATCGGCATTTACACTGACACTATTTTTCGAAGGGATAATGATAGCATCGACTCCGGCACATTCACAGGTACGTGCGATAGCTCCAAAGTTTCGTACGTCAGTAAGCCCGTCCAGCATAATCAGCAGCGGGTTCTTTCCTTGTTCGAAGAGGAAAGGTACGATGTCCTCCGTACGTTGATAGGTGATAGGAGAGATAAATGCTATTACTCCCTGATGATTCTTTTTCGTGATACGGTTGATGCGTTCCACAGGGACACGCTGTACAGGGATAAATGTATCTTTCAGTACGGCAAAGAGTTCTTTCGAGAGATCACTCTGAATGTCTTTTTTCACCAGTACTTTATCTATTTCCTTACCTGCCTGTATGGCCTCTATGACGGCTCTTACGCCGAATATCATTTCATTTTTTTCAATCATATCTTTTTATTTTCGTTTTTTTTAAAGACTTGAGTTTCCTTCCAGTAGCGCACGAGCATTGTTCAGTGCCGCTTCTGTAAGTGTGCTTCCACTCAGCATATTGGCAATCTCCTGTACACGTTCTTCCTGTGTAAGCAGTCGGATATGGCTGTTAGTCCCCGTTTCGGTATCCTCTTTATACACCTTGTAATGGGAAGTGCCTCGTGCCGCAATCTGTGGCAGATGAGTTATACTGATAACCTGACGGTTCTGGCGTCCCATATCCTGCATGATAAGTGCCATCTTTTCTGCAATCGAACCAGATACTCCAGTGTCGATTTCATCGAATATTATAGTTGGAAGCTTCACTGCTCCGGCAATCATGGCTTTCAGTGAAAGCATGACACGAGCAATTTCTCCTCCTGAAGCAATGGAGGCCACATTCTGCAATGTCCCGTTTTTGTTGGCAGAAAAAAGAAATGTTACACTATCCATTCCTTTGGCATCCGGTTCCTTACGTGGAGTCAGTTCTACGGCAAAGCGTACATTGGGCATTCCTAATGGAACGAGCAATGACTTCATGTGCTCCTCTATATGGCGTGCAGATGTTGTACGGAGTCCGGTCAGTAGTGAAGCCTGTTTCAGTACCTCATCATACAACTGTGCTTTGTGATTGTTTAGCTCAGCAATACGGTCATCGAAGGAAGTAATGGCATTCAGTTGCTTGCGGTAATTGTCTGTCAGCTCGATAAGTGCTTCCACCGAATCGACTTTGTGCTTTTGCTGAAGGCTGTAAATCTGGTTCAATCGTTCGTTTACATAATCCAGTCGTGAAGGATTGAACTCGATTTCCTCTTCGGCTCCTGCCAGGTCGTGTGCTATATCTTTCAGTTCGATGTAGCAACTGTTCAGCCGTTCAGTCCATTCTGCAGCCGGAGCATATACACGTGCGATGTTCTGCAAGGTTTGCATACATTCCTTAGTCTGTGAAAGCGCTCCACCTTCTTCACCGTCTATCAACTGTTCTGCCTTGTACAGTCCAGCTTTGATATCTTCTGCATGGCTCAAGGTTTCAGCTTCCTGTTCCAGCTCACTCTGTTCTCCTTCTTTCAGATTAGCTTCTTCCAGTTGTTCCAGCTGGAAACGAATGTAATCTTCATCCTTGCGGCTTTTCTCTGCCTGTTCGATAAAATCTTCCAGTTCACGGCATACCTGCCTGTAGTCTGCATATACTTGCTGGTACTGGGCAAGTTGTTTATCATCCTGCGCCAGAATATCCAGTATATTCAACTGGAAACCCTCTTTGTTGAGTAGCAGGTTCTGATGTTGACTATGTACATCAATCAGTTTCTCTCCCAGAACTTTCATCTGAGCCAGTGAGGCTGGAGTATCGTTTATGAAAGCACGACTCTTTCCGTTTGCCGAAACCTCCCGTCGCAGAATACATTCTTCGGGATCATATTCGATGTCGTTTTCGGCAAAAAAAGATTCCATGCCATAGCTGGAAATGCGGAACCGGGCTTCGACAATACATTTGGATGCTCCGTTCTTGATAGCTTTTACATCGGCACGCTGGCCCAATAGTAGACCAATCGCCCCCAGAATGATAGATTTTCCGGCTCCCGTTTCGCCTGTAATGACCGAAAAGCCGGATGAAAAGTCAATGTCCAGCTTGTCGATCAATGCATAGTTCTGTATATAAATAGACTGTAACATACGTATTCCTTTCGGTTTACTTAATGGAGTATGGCAGCAAGTTTATCGATGATATCTTCCGCCACTTCCTTCTTTCCCTTCAGGGGATAAGGCGTTTTTCCCTGTCGGTCGATAATCGTGATTTTATTGGTATCACAACGGAAACCGGCACCTTTGTCGTTCAGCGAGTTGAGTACAATGAAATCGAAGTTCTTCCGTTCCAGCTTGTCCTGAGCATGCTGCACTTCATCGTTGGTTTCCAGAGCAAAGCCAACCAGACATTGATGCGGTTTCTTTTCCTTGCCCAGTGCTGCTGCGATATCCTGAGTCGGTTTCAGACGTAGAACCAGATCTTCTTTTTCACGTTTGATCTTGTGGTCGGCAGTCTGTTCCGGTGTAAAGTCGGCTACTGCTGCGCACAGAATACCAGCATCTGCTCCGGCATATGCCTCTTTTGCAGCAAGATACATCTGTTCTGCACTTTCCACCTCTATCCGATGGATGCGCGGATGTACGGCCTTCATGTTTACCGGTCCGCTAATAAGTGTGACTTCTGCACCACGTTCGGCACAGACCTCTGCCAGCGCATAGCCCATCTTTCCCGAAGAATAGTTTCCGATAAAACGTACCGGATCTATCTTTTCGTAAGTCGGGCCAGCGGTAATCATTACCTTTTTGCCTTTCAGGTCCTCCTGTCGGGCAAAGAAAGTCTCCAGTACCTCCACAATCTTTTCCGGCTCTTCCATTCTTCCTTTTCCCACCAAGTGACTGGCAAGCTCGCCCGAAGCCGGTTCGATGATGTGATTTCCGTACGAACGGAGAATATCGAGGTTATGCTGTGTAGAAGGATGAGCAAACATATCCAGGTCCATTGCCGGAGCCACGAACACGGGAGCTTTCATAGAAAGGTAAGTAGTAACCAGCATATTATCGGCTATCCCGTGTGCCATCTTACCGATGGTTGAAGCAGTAGCAGGAGCTATAACCATAGCATCAGCCCATAATCCCAGATCTACGTGACTGTGCCATGTTCCGTCGCGCTGCGAGAAAAACTCGCTGATGACAGGCTTGCTGGTCAGCGCCGAAAGTGTAATAGGAGTAATGAATTCTTTTCCGGCAGGAGTGATGACGATTTGTACCTCTGCACCTTTTTTTATCAGGAGGCGTGTAAGCACGGCTGCCTTGTAGGCGGCAATACTTCCCGTAATGCCCAATACTATTTTTTTCCCTTTCATTCTGTTTATTTCACCAATCCGCTTTCGCGCAATCTGATTTTAGTCAGTACATTTTTAGTATTCAGTGTAAAATCTCCGTTCAGGATCCAGCCATAATACCCCGGATCACGTTGCAGAACTTCGGCTACCGGTATACCTTTGTATTTACCAAAGTTGAAGACTTCCACGCCATTATCGTCGAATACAATGCGTCCTGCAAAATCTACATTTTTGCTGTAAGTAGAATAATCGGACAAAAACTTGATGTCGTTTTCCAGTACATCGGGATAACGGTCGAGTTGAGCCTTCAGTACTTCATATGTAGCGCGTGTATCAGCTTCTGCGGTGTGAGCGTCTTCCAGATTCTTGCCGCAGTAGAACTTGTAGGCAGCCGAAAGTGTACGCTGTTCCAGCTTGTGATAGATAACCTGGACGTCGATAAACTTGCGCTTAGTCAGGTCTATATCAATGCCGGCACGCAGAAATTCTTCTACCAGCACGGGCACATCGAAACGATTGGAATTGAATCCGGCAATATCTGCTCCCTCCAGATCACGGGCAATATCCTTGGCTACTTCCTTGAATGTCGGACAGTCTGCCACATCCTCGTCGTGTATGCCATGTATAGCTGTAGAGGCTTCCGGAATGTGCATTTCCGGGTTGATACGCATGGTCTTACTTTCTTCGTTTCCGTTTGGATAAACTTTCAGGTAACAGATTTCGACGATACGGTCAGTATTTATATTTGTTCCCGTGGTTTCCAGATCGAAGAAAATCAGGGGATTCTTTAAATTCAGTTTCATAAAATAGAAATATTTGTTTCGGCACTGCCTGTCTTTTCGGTGAACTCTTCTCATTGCCGGGTGGACAAATCCGATATGCGGAGTCTTTCGCCAATGAGAAGGGCAGGCCGACTTTGTTTGTTTTTTATCAATCGTTCAGCATCATTGGCATCAGCAGCATGAGGATGTCTTCGTTTTCTTCCTGTTCTTCCGGAACGATGACTCCTGCGCGTGACGGATCTGCCAGTTCGATTACCACATTCTGTGATGAGAGGTTGTTCAGGATGTCGATCAGGAAAGAAGACTTGAATCCGATGCTCATGGCATTTCCTTCGTATTGGCAGATAATGGTTTCTTCGGCCGAAGTAGAGAAGTCGATGTCCTGTGCAGAAATCTTCATCTGGTTTTCCGACAGACTCAGCTTAATCAGGCTGCTTGCCTGTGAAGAGAATACCGACACACGGCGAAGTGCGCTGATAAACGAAGCACGATCGATGATAGCCTTGTGCGGATTGTTCTGAGGAATGACCGAATTGTAGTTCGGATAACGGCCTTCTATCAGGCGGCAGACCATGCGGTAATTTTCCAGTGTAAACGAAGCGTTACGGTCGTCGAATCCGATTTGTACGTCACCTTGTTCTTTCGGCAGTAAGTTCTTCAGCAAGTTTGCCGGCTTCTTGGGCAGGATGAATGCAGCTTTCTCGTCGCTGTGCGCAGCAAAAGTCTTGCAGCGTACCAGTTTATGACCGTCGGACGCTACAAGAGTGATGTCTTCCGGAGTTATGTCGAAATAAATACCGTTCATTACCGGGCGTAATTCGTCGTCGGCAGTTGCGAAGATACAGCGGTTCACGCCACCCATCAGTACATCGGCCGGCATGTTTACCTGAACTGCATTGCTGCCCAGTTCCTGAGTCTGCGGATATTCGTCAGCATTTTGTCCCATTAAGCTATATTTACCGTTCTGGTATTGTACAGTAATCTCCAGATTGCTGGGGTTTATCTGGAAACTCAAAGGCTGTTCCGGAATTTCTTTCAGGGCTTCCAGCAAGGTCTTGGAAGAAACGGCCAGACGTCCGTCGCCGTCGAACTCGTTGACTTCGATGGAAGTCGACAATGTGGTTTCATTGTCGGACGCAGTCATCGACAGTGTTCCGTCCTGCAACTCCAGAAGGAAACAGTCAAGTATCGGTAAGGAATTCTTTGAGTTGATAACACGACTGATAGCCTGTAAGTGGCTGAATAAGGCTGTACTTGAAACAATAAATTTCATGGTCTTTCTTATATTAATTATTTTCTAGTTATATCATCAGATACTTCTGCAACGGGCTCTGCCGTCGGGAAGATAACACGCTTTGTTGCATGCTGTTTATCTTGCCAAAGTTACGAAAAGATTGTAGAAGCATCGCAAAAAAGAGGGTAAAAATTAGTTTACTTGTTCAGAAAAGCGTAATTTCGTGACCGATTTAAAAACTAAAAATATGGAATTAGCAGGAAAAGTGATAGCAGTTCTTGAGCCCAGAGGTGGTGTTTCAAAGAATGGTAATGAATGGAAGGTGCAGGAATATGTCATCGAAACTCACGATCAGTATCCTCGCCGGATGTGCTTCGATGTGTTTGGCGCAGACAAGATACAGCAGTTCAATATTCAGGTAGGGGAGGAATTGAATGTCTTCTTCGATATTGATGCACGCGAATGGCAGGGACGTTGGTTCAACAGTATCCGTGCGTGGAAGGTAGAACGTGTAGGTGCTGCTCAGCAGATGCCGCCGATGGATGCTCCTTTCCCGCCGATGAACGCAGCTCCGGCTGCTCCCGTAGATTTTGCGGCTTCGGACGAAAAAGACGATCTGCCTTTCTGATTTTTCTGCTGGCAGATGAAATAATACCGGACCCGTGCAGGTTGTTTTCCAATATACGCCTGTACGGGTTCGTTGTTTGTAAATATATGCATCCGACGATTATTTGAAATCGGCTGGATATGCAAGTAACTGATACATGATGGCTTTTGCCATACGGTAGTGTCCGTTGGCATTCGGATGCAGGCGGTCGGTCGTCGCATCGTGAAAATATTGAGAATGCTCATCAAACATCGGGTAGAGTCCGCAGATACTGTTCAGGTCGATTACCGGAACAGCCCATACGTTTCCGGCTTCCTTTATCACGTTTACATATTCGTCTACGTAGAGGCCCAGCTTGTTGGGAAACGCTTCTTCCGGCTGAATGTTGTTGTTGCTGAAGCGGGCCTGTGCACGGTGTATCGGTGTCAGCAGGATGATTTGTTTGGTCGGGAAGTTCTGCTTCAGGTAACTTAGTGCCTCGTTGATTCGTCCCCTGAACGTGTTGCTATTCAGGTCGGCGCTGCGTTTCTTGCGTACTTCCTTGCCTCCGCCTTTTACGGTCGTTTCTTCGTAATTGAACGTGTACCATTCTCCTAAAGGTACTCCGGCATTATAATCGTTTGTTCCGGCAAAAATAATGATGGCGTCTACGTCATCCCCAACGTCTGCTTTCAGCTTTTGAGCTTGTTTCAAGATACCGTTCCACTGATTGCCGTTGATGCCGTACACCAATGGCTCGAGTCCCAGCATTTCGGCCAGGTACTGCCAGTAATTTTTGGTGGTTCCTACGTGTATCTTGTCGGTGATAGAGTCACCCAGAAAGGCGACTTTTTTTCCGTTCCATTGATTTTGCCGGATGCATTCTGTTGCTTCGGGCTCATTTGTCGTTGCCATGCCGGGAATCGTCTGAGAGGAGAGAAGGAATCCCGAAAGTAAGCATGCCATATATTTTGTGTACATGATATTTGTATTTCTTTGTGTTTTGGATAAGGAATGAAAATAAGGCACAGATAACACGGGATAACATACCGGCTTTGATTCCGGTAGCCCATGTAGTCTGTGCCTCCTTCTGAAAGTGGTTTTATTCTTTTATTCCCACTCGATTGTGGCGGGTGGTTTTGAAGAAATATCGTAGCAAACGCGGTTTACGCCTTTTACCTTGTTGATGATGTCGTTCGAAACCTTTGCCATAAACTCATAAGGCAGATGAGCCCAGTCGGCTGTCATGGCATCGGTACTTGTAACGGCACGCAAAGCAACGGCACGTTCGTAAGTACGTTCGTCACCCATAACACCTACGCTCTGTACCGGAAGCAAGATAACTCCAGCCTGCCATACCTGATGGTAAAGCGAAGTTTCATTGCCGTTGGCGTCGGTAACCTTCCAGTCGCGCAAGCCCTGAATGAAGATATCGTCAGCATCTTGCAGGATACGTACCTTTTCGCGTGTAATATCGCCCAGAATACGTACGGCAAGTCCCGGTCCCGGGAACGGATGGCGGGTAATGAGGTGTTCCGGCATACCCAGCTCGCGACCTACACGGCGTACTTCATCCTTGAACAACAGGCGGAGAGGTTCGCAAAGTTTCAGGTCCATCTTTTCGGGCAGACCACCAACATTGTGATGACTCTTGATAACAGTTCCTGTAATAGACAAAGACTCGATGCAGTCTGGGTAAATAGTACCCTGAGCCAGCCATTTCACGTCTTTTATTTTGTGAGCTTCTTCGTCGAATACGTCGATGAAGCCTTTACCGATAATCTTACGCTTGCGTTCCGGTTCGGTTACGCCTGCCAGTTCGCTGAAGAACTTTTCGCTGGCATCTACGCCGATAACGTTCAGGCCCAGACATTCATAGTCGTGAAGAACGTTCTTGAATTCGTTCTTACGCAGCATGCCGTGGTCTACGAAAATACAAGTCAGGTTCTTGCCGATAGCCTTGTTCAGCAGTACGGCTGCTACCGATGAGTCTACACCGCCGCTCAGTCCAAGAACAACTTTGTCGTCACCCAGTTGCTTTTTCAACTCGGCAACAGTCGTTTCGATGAACGATGCAGCACTCCAGTCCTGCTTACCTCCACAGATATCTACTACGAAGTTCTTCAGCAACTG
Organism: Phocaeicola sp. HCN-6420; assembly: GCF_037890145.1. Taxonomy (NCBI): domain Bacteria; kingdom Pseudomonadati; phylum Bacteroidota; class Bacteroidia; order Bacteroidales; family Bacteroidaceae; genus Phocaeicola; species Phocaeicola sp. HCN-6420. The sequence continues at coordinate 26,695 of NZ_JBBKBJ010000033.1, read as the reverse complement.
TGTACCATCTTCTGTATGGAATACTTCCGGATGGAACTGTACGCCCCAGAGCTTTTCACCTTTTGCCTGATAAGCTGCTACTGCAACCTTGTCGGTAGAGGCAATGATTTCAAAATTTTCGGGGATAGCTGTAATGGTATCTCCGTGGCTCATCCACACCTGAGAGTTTTCGCGGATGCCTTTCAACAACGGGTTCTCGTGGTCGAACTTGGCCAGATGTGCACGTCCGTATTCACGTGTGTTGGCAGGTTCAACTTTACCTCCGTTGGTATACGCCATGAACTGTGCGCCGTAGCAGATACCCAAGATAGGATATTTGCCGCGAATATCGGTCAAATCAACTTTGAAGGCCTTTTCATCGTATACAGAGAAGGGGCTTCCTGAGAGGATGACACCGATAACCGACGGATCATTGTGGGGAAACTTGTTGTAGGGAACAATCTCGCAATACATGTTCAGTTCGCGTACGCGGCGGCCGATGAGCTGCGTGGTCTGTGAACCAAAGTCGAGAATAATGATTTTTTCCTGCATATTTTATTCTGTAAAATTTTCTATGCGTGCAAAGATACTCATATTTTTTTATAAATGCTACAAGTGCTTCGGAAAACGTGGGCATCTTTCGCCAAAAATGTCTCGACGTTTTTTTATTTTTTGTACAGAAAATAAAATCTTTTGTACAAATTTTATTTGTCACTTCTGGACTGGTTCTGAATGATGTCAGGATGTCTTTCTGTAAAGATGGCCTTGTACAGAACTTGCTTATGCCAGTTGCCGCACGTGTCTGTGTGTTTTCTCCGGCCTTTTTGCATAATGCATTTTCCGTTTGTTGTACTCTGTTTTCCCGGAAATGCTATTCCTTTTTAGTTGCCTTTTGAGTTGTTTTATTGTCTGGAAAGCTTTGCAGGAATATTCTCCTTATATATTATAGATAGCGAAACGGGCAGAACGCATATCGGGAAAAACGCTGCTGGGTAAGGCAGACGAAATGGTTACTTAATATATAAAGGAGAATGGAAAGCAATTCGTAGACCGATTGCAATAAAGGCTGGGAAGAGGTTGGTGTTTGTCCCGAAGGACAGAAAGGAGTATTGCATGGTGTGAAAACAATCTACGTGTAAAGTACGGATTGCAAAATGACATGAAACGGAGTTTGCAACAAAGCTTTCCATGAAAATTACTGAAAAAACAAATCGATTTTTTCTTAATTTTAATACTTTTCGTGCCCAAGTTCAAAAAGAAATTCTTATTTTTGCAACGCAATCAGGAAAGAAGGGGTGGATAAATCCTGAATACCTGAGGGCTGAGATTTAAAAAAGCGAGTGTTTTAAAATTGAATTATAAAACCTTTAAAATTTAAACAAAATGATTAAAGTAGGTATTAACGGTTTCGGTCGTATCGGCCGTTTCGTATTCCGCGCAGCTCAAAACAGAAACGATATCCAGATCGTAGGTATTAACGACTTGTGCCCGGTTGATTACTTGGCTTACATGTTGAAATATGATACAATGCACGGTAAATTCAACGGAACTATCGAAGCAGACGTTGAAAACAGCAAATTGATTGTTAATGGCAAAGAAATCCGTGTAACAGCTTGCAAAGATCCTAAAGAATTGGCTTGGAACGAAGTAGGTGCTGAATACGTAGTAGAATCTACTGGTTTGTTCTTGACTAAAGAAAAAGCTCAGGCTCACATCGAAGCTGGTGCTAAATATGTTGTAATGTCAGCTCCTTCTAAGGATGACACTCCGATGTTCGTTTGCGGTGTTAACGAAAAGACTTACGTTAAAGGTACTCAGTTCGTTTCTAACGCTTCTTGTACTACTAACTGCTTGGCTCCTATCGCTAAGGTTTTGAACGACAAATGGGGTATCACTGATGGTTTGATGACTACAGTTCACTCAACTACTGCTACTCAGAAAACTGTTGACGGTCCTTCTATGAAAGACTGGAGAGGTGGTCGTGCTGCTTCTGGTAACATCATCCCGTCTTCAACTGGTGCTGCTAAGGCTGTAGGTAAAGTTATCCCGGCTTTGAACGGTAAACTGACTGGTATGTCTATGCGTGTTCCGACTTTGGACGTATCTGTAGTTGACTTGACTGTTAACTTGGCTAAACCGGCTACTTACGCTGAAATCTGCGCTGCTATGAAGGAAGCTTCTGAAGGCGAATTGAAGGGTATCCTGGGTTACACTGAAGATGCAGTTGTTTCTTCTGACTTCTTGGGTGACACTCACACTTCTATCTTCGATGCTAAAGCTGGTATCGCTTTGACTGATACTTTCGTTAAGGTTGTTTCTTGGTATGACAACGAAATCGGTTACTCTAACAAAGTATTGGATCTGATCGCTCACATGGCTTCTGTAAACTGCTAATCAGTTAAAATAACCATATAGCGGAGCCGCTCGGTTTTTACCCGGGCGGCTTTTTTATTTTTATATCTGTAGGCTTTTTGATAGGGGGGTTTGGGTATTTTATAGTTGCTTGTACTTTTGTTTGCCTTGTCAGAGCTGTCTTTTGGGTGGAAGTAGAGGGGTGTGGGTGCTTGGCTCGTATCAGAGAGGAAGTAGCTTTGGCGCGTGTTGTTATTTCTTGCTGAGGCAAGGAATTGTATTTGCTGTTGAGGGATTTCGATGTTGAGGCTATAAAAAGGATTTGTCTTTGGTGAATAGTTGGCTCGGACTGGGCGATAATGAAGGAACTGTATTGTTGAAAGTGGCCAGATTAGGGAATGTCTTGGAGGCAGATGAGAAGGCGTCTGGGTAGAGAAGTGTTAGGCTGTTGTTTGTGTTTGCTTTGTTGTATTGGAAAAGCTTGTTGTGAGGTAAGGGAAGACTCTTTGGGTGAGATTGGAAGAAGATATGGATAAAAAATATCCTGAATATATCTTTTTCAGAAGATATATTCAGGATAGAAATATGTCCTTAGGTAAGAGCGGTATTGCTTTATCTCTGTACCGGATTTGTATAGATGATGCTCATCTTTATTCGCTGACTCTCGTCTGAAGAATTATTTAAGTCTTTTCCTCCTACGAGCATTGCGGAGTTCACATTCAAGTCATTTTCTACACCTATTATATTGCCTTGTGAGTCGCTTTCTGTGGTTACAGGAACAAGGAGCAGCTTATTGTAGTCTTTATGTTCGCTTTTCCATTTGTTCCACTCACTTTCTCCCTTTTCAATTTCAGGTCTGATTTCACTGAAAATATAAGATATCAGACGGTTCAGTTTAGAGAACTCGTATGAATTTGAGCTGGAATTATATGTAGAAAGGAATGTGGTTTTATTATCATATACCTTATTGTTTTCGAAGAAATCTTTCATCTCGTCCTTTCGTACCATGAGCAGGGTACTGGGAGTTCCCATCTTGAACGGGCTGTCACTCTGGTCTTTCAGTTTCTGGAATGAAACGGATATTGAGTTTAGCGTATCGTTTTTATGGACTTCATACATTTCTTCGATTGGTAGAGTTACCTCTGTACAAAGACCTGCCGGAGTTTTCAGGTAGGTACATTTGGCGTCATTTACCAGTTCTTTCATGCCGGAGTTCTTAAAACGAGTCGACATGAATACTTCTTTGGTAGACGACATGGGCACGATTGTGTGTACAAGTGTATCTTTGTCTTCCGATGTCTTTGTCCAATAAGCAATAGTCAGATGCAAATAGATGTCGGATATGTAAAGAATAGAACCTTCACCGCTGGTAGTATGTATATAGAATCCTTTCAGAACATTGTTGATGAATGATTCAGAATCCTTGAAGTAGGGATGTACTGTTTTGCCGTTTACGGTTTCTGTATAATTGTATTTCTCCAGAAAATTCTTGCAGAAATCAGTTCCCAGGTCGATAGAAACATTCGGATAATATCCGTCTTCACTTCTGACTGAGTCGGAGATTGTACGGTCGTATGCCGAATAGTCTTTTATAGCCAGGGGGGAGGCATTCTGATCGTAATATGCTGTCGGGTCAAGATTGCTGTAATATAAAGCTTTATCTGTACCGTCGTCTTTGATAGCCTTAGTCAGAGGGTCTACTTGTACACGAAGACTGGCCAGAGAGTCTCCGAAATAGCTTGTGTAATACAATCCCAGTTTGGCAGTCTTGATTTCTTCTATTCTGTCGGGCAAGATGAAATTTTCAGGACAATTTATCTGGACAAGAAAATCAGAACTGAAAGTTCCATAATCTTTGTCTGTAAATTTTCCCAGATAAGCTGTGCTTGAACGTGAATATACGGAGTCCAGAAGATGAGATTCGGTCTCGATTACGTACGAATCTGCTTTTGCTGGAATCATATCGGCATCGGCCACGAATTGACCGATCCCCGTCGTTTCATCATCACAACTGTAGAGTGTGGCGGCAATACCTAATGCTACCAAGAACTTGAGTTTCATTGTTTCAAATTAATTTTGTACGTTTAGAGGTTTTATTCGGCATCTTCCCATACTTTGTCGTATAAAGCATTGCATGCATCGGCATAAGTATCTTCGGGTTGATAGTCGACTACCGGAATATTTAGACTGCGTGCATAGTCCATAATTGCCGGATTTACATTTTCGCTGTTTTGCACAACTCCGTCGGAATAGGTGATGGCAAGCTTGCACAACTCGTCATAATTGACAGGGTCGCTTATCATGTTCAAATCTTCAGGAGTAATATCTCTGAATAAAATTTGTTCTTTAAAGTTTGGTACAAGATTCGATTTAAATCCGTCGCCGTAAACCGAAAAGATTACTTTGGAATCTCTGAATGACGGTTCGTCGTAATATGCCTTTTTGATGAACAAAGGAACTACTGCGCTCATCCATCCGTGGCAGTGGATTATATCTGGACACCAGCGAAGCTTCTTGACGGTTTCCAGTACGCCGCGGGCATAAAAAATAGCACGCTCGCCGTTGTCTTCATATTCCTTACCCTCTTCGTCGGTAGTCATCAGGCGGTGCTGAAAATAATCATCGTTATCGATGAAGTAAACCTGACGGCGTGCTGCCTGAATAGAAGCTACCTTGATGATCAAAGGATGGTCTGTATCATCGATGATGATGTTCATTCCTGATAGGCGGATGACTTCGTGTAGCTGGTTACGGCGTTCGTTTACATTTCCCCATTTAGGCATAAATGTACGAATTTCACGTCCTTTGTCTTGAATAGCTTGTGGCAAGTTTTGACCGATTAGAGATAATTCACTTTCGGGTACGTAAGGGGTAATTTCTTGTGTAATGAATAATACTTTTTTCGCGCTCATGTTATTTTATTAGTTGCTCATAAACATTTTGCAAAGATATAAAAAAAATGGACGAGAAAGGCAAGTACCCTCCGTTATTTATTCCTTATAGTTTGTTAACGACTTGTAAAATAACGTGTTGCAAATGAAACTATTTCGTCAGGCAATCAACTCTTGGATAAAAAACTTTGCTGTTTTTTATCAATCTGTTTTATTATGTGGTAAAAATATGGTTACTTTGCACCCGATTTTGGAAAACTATTGGTTTAATAATCAAAGAAAATGAAGCTAATTCAAACTATTCAAGAACTTCGTACGGAGTTGGATTCACTTCGTAAGGAAGGAAAGACCATCGGATTGGTGCCTACTATGGGGGCCTTGCATGCAGGTCACGCTTCGCTTGTAAAACGTGCTGTTGCCGAAAATGATGTTGTGGTAGTGAGCGATTTTGTGAATCCCACTCAGTTTAACGACAAAAATGATTTAGTGAAATATCCGCGTACGCTGGATGCTGACTGTAAATTGCTGGAAGCATGCGGAGCTTCGTTTGTGTTTGCTCCGTCGGTAGAGGAGATTTATCCGGAGCCGGACACTCGTCAGTTCAGCTATGCGCCGCTTGATACGGTAATGGAAGGTAAGTATCGTCCGGGGCACTTTAATGGAGTTTGCCAGATTGTAAGTAAACTTTTCCTGATTGTAGAGCCTACACGCGCTTACTTTGGTGAGAAGGATTTTCAGCAATTGGCAATTATCCGCGAGATGGTACGCAAATATCCTTTCAATCTTGAGATAGTGGGTTGCCCGATTGTGCGTGAAGCGGACGGACTGGCCTTGAGTAGCCGTAATGCGCGTTTGAGTGCAGCTCAACGTGTACAGGCTTTGCAAATATCAAAAACTTTGTTTGCCAGTGTGGAATATGCCAAGACACATACTCTTGCTGAAACAAAAACATTTGTGGAAACAAAGATTGCGGAGTCGGATGGCTTAAGACTGGAATATTTTGAGATTGTAGATGGAACCTCATTGCAAACAGTAAATACATGGGATGCCAGCAATTATATTGTGGGATGCATTACTGTTTTCTGTGGCGAAGTCCGCTTGATAGATAATATAAAATATAAGGAGTAAGGTCATGATGATAGAAGTGCTGAAATCGAAAATTCACTGTGTGACTGTAACCGAAGCTAATCTGAACTATATGGGAAGCATCACTATTGATGAAGATCTTATGGATGCTGCCAATATGATTGCAGGAGAAAAAGTTCAGATAGTAGACAATAACAATGGAGAGCGTTTTGAAACCTATATTATAAAGGGAGAACGTGGCTCCGGATGTATTTGCTTGAATGGAGCAGCAGCCCGTAAGGTGCAGGTCGGAGATGTAGTTATTATTATGTCGTATGCTCTTATGGACTTTGAAGAAGCTAAGACTTTTAAGCCGACAGTGATATTTCCTGATACGGTGACTAACAAAATAGTGTAAAATCTATTTGCTTTGTCGTATCTATTTTCTTTTCATGGAGATGGGTATGTCTTGTCCCGTATTGACAATTCGGCCTTTGAATATGTAAAAGATTAATAATCGGTAAAAAGAAAGAACCATGTTTTACTCAATTGTCGTTGAATAGAACATGGTTCTTTTTTTTCTTGGTACGTTTACTTTTAGTAAACTAAAGGCTATAATGACTTTTCTTTGATAATACCGGTGCGATAGGCAACAAGCAGTTTTTTTAAGTCTTCTATCTGAATACTTAACTCTTTTCCTTTGTCCGTATCTTTCACCATCATACGTTTACTACTCATTTCGACAATTTGTGTTGTCGATTTAATGTCTAATCCTTCTTCTATTGCCTTTTGAGTCGAAGTGAATGGTTCGTGTTGAACCAGTTGGAAACCACGTGAGTGATAAACCAGTGTATATCCTGCAATACCTGTTTCGGGTTGGTATGCTTTAGAAAAGCCGCCGTCTATAACCATTAGTTTGCCGTTGGCTTTGATAGGTTTCTCTCCTTTGACAGCTTTTACCGGTACGTGTCCGTTGATGATATGGCGATGTTCGCCTTCTACGCCGAACTCATCCATTATCATGTCGCATATATCTTCTCGGTCGCGTAATGTATAGTAGAATCCCTTGACCTCTTTATGGGTTTCTTTATCTGCCAGGAAGTAACGTTCGAAGGTAGCCATTTTGCTCTTGTCGAAGGCAGGAGAGTCTTTGCCGCACCATAAATACCATACATAATCGAGCGCAAAAGCTTTTTCTTCGTTGTCGTTTTCTGCAAAGTAAGCGGTACGTATCAGTTGACCTACCCGGCTTAATAGGGCCTTTCCTTTATACTTTTTCCCTAATATTTCAATCTCTTTCAGTGAGCCGTCTTCATTAAGAGGCATGGAGGCATGAAATAATAAGTTCGAGTTGCATACATTGTACATACAGCCATAGCGGAAAAGACACTTCATGTGTGTGCGTAATTTTTCGCTGCCGGTAAATGAATTATGAAGTTTCTGTACGATGTCTTTTTCTTCTTCTGTCAGTCTGTAGGGATCGGCAGGGTCTACGGTTGGGAATAATCCATCGCGCAGCACATATTCATTTCCGTTTAGTGTGATAACCTTACGGTCGAAATCGATATTTCCCAACAGCAAACGGTCTTCCATCTTAAATTCCGGCCGGCGAAGAATGGTTGCAGCCTCTAACTTAAACTGGATGATGCTGATTGCTTTGTGCATTTGTGCTATCAAACGAATTGTCTTTTCGTTGTATGGACTGACTTCTTTATCTATTTTTGGGGTGAAGCATTTACATGGATCGTCTGCATACATTTCCATGGCAAAAGTAGCTAATGGAAGCAGATTGATACCGTAGCCATCTTCCAAAGCAGATAAATTACCGTATCGCATAGCAAGACGGAGTACATTGGCTATGCAGCAATCATTACCTGAAGCAGCTCCCATCCACAGTATATCATGGTTGCCCCACTGGATATCGAAATTATGATAATTGCATAATGTATCCATTATGATGTGTGGACCAGGACCACGGTCGAATATATCACCTAAGATGTGCAATGAATCAATTGTGAGTCGCTGTATCAGGTTGCACATTGCAACAATAAAGTCGTCGGCACGGTGTGTATCGATGATTGTGCTGATGATGACATTGATATATGCTTGTTTGTTCGGCTCCATGCTGCTTTCGTGGAGTAACTCTTGTATAATGTAAGAGAACTCCTCAGGAAGTGCTTTACGTACTTTCGAACGAGTATATTTGGACGAAACGTTTTGGCAAATCTTTACCAGTTGGTTCAAGGTGATGACATACCAGTCTACCAAGTCTGTTTCTACTTCTTTTACTAATTGAAGTTTCTGTTCCGGGTAATATATCAGCGTACAAATCTCTTTTTTCTCCATTTCTCGTAGCGTATTCCCGAAAATCTCATTGACTTTTCGTTTGATAGCTCCGGAAGCATTTCTCAATACGTGCTGAAATGCTTCATATTCTCCGTGCAGGTCGGCCAGAAAATGTTCGGTTCCCTTGGGTAGATTCATGATTGCTTCCAAGTTAATGATTTCAGTGCTTGCCGCAGCGATAGTGGGAAAGCTGTGTGAAAGAAGCTCCAGATAGCGGACATCTTTCTGAATCATTTCCTGTGTGATTTGTTTGTAAATTTTCATATTATGGTTCAGGTTAGAATATTATAGGAATATCATTAAAATAAGTTGGGCAATGATTACGCGGATGAACATGCCAAGCGGGTAAACCGTTGCATAACTGATGGCGGGGTTGTCATTGGGAATGATATCGTTGGCATAATTCAGAGCCATCGGATTAGCCATACTGCCACAGAGCATGCCGCATGTATTTCCAAAGTCCATCTTGCATAAGCGAAGAGCTACCAGTGCCATAATCACCACGGGGATAAAAGTTATCAGGAAGCCTATACCTATCCATAAGGCACCTTCCGGTCGCATCACCGTATCGAAGAAATGAGCTCCTGAATCCAATCCCAGGCATGCAAGGTAGAGCGACAGGCCAATGCCTCGCAACATCAGGCTCGCACTACGGGTGGTATAGGTAACCAGGTGCAGGCGTGGGCCATATGATCCGATTAGAATACCTGCGATTATCGGTCCTCCGGCAAGTCCTAATTTGACAGGAGAACTGATTCCCGGAATAGCAATTGGTATGGAACCTACAACCAGTCCTAATACGATGCCGATAAATATGGATGCAAGATTAGGGTCTTTCAAGGTCTTGACTGTATTCCCCAATACTTTTTCTACATTCTTGATTGCTGCTGCTTCACCTACGACGGTAAGACGGTCGCCTAACTGCAAGATAAGTTCTGGGGTAGCCAGCAATTGTACCCCACTGCGTAATACACGACTAATGTTGATTCCATACATATTTCTCAAGCGCAGTGAACCTAATTTCTTGCCGTTTATTTCCGGACGTGAAATTACTATGTGCTTGGAAATTAATTGGCTGTCTATGGCATCCCAGTCGATATCTTCTTTGTTCCAGTCTTTTTTTTCCTGTTCCCCGAAAAGGATTGTCAAAGCCTGTACATCTTTTTCTGTTGTTACAACCAGTAACCGGTCGTTTTCTCTTAAAACTTTCTCAGAAGTCGGGATACAGACTTGTCCGTTTCTCCACAAACGTGAAATGACAAATTTGGTTGTACTGACATAGACCAAATCGTGAATGCTTTTATTGAATACAGCAGGGTTGTGCACCTGAAATGTTGCAATGTATGTCTGGTTAGGGTCTTCATGCTCGTGTTGTTCCATATCGGAAGGACGTACAAACAATTTTCTGACTACAATGATAGCCAATATAACTCCTACCACACCGAGAGGATATGTCACGGCACAACTTAAGGCAGCGCCACTGGTTGATTCTCCCAGCTGCTTTAAGGTCTGCTGTGCGGCACCAAGGGCGGGAGTATTAGTAGTCGCTCCACATAAGATACCAACCATGTCGGGCATTGAGATTGGAGTTATTGTCGTAAGCGCAACAGCCATAACTGTACCTAACAGAATGACTCCCAGTCCCAACAAGTTCAGTTTACATCCACCTCGCTGAAAAGAACTGAAAAAACCGGGACCAACCTGAAGGCCTAACGCATAGACAAATAAAACGAGTCCGAAGCTTTCTGCATACGATAACATCTGCGGATCAATAGAAAAGCCCATATGTCCGGCAAAAATTCCCATGAAAAATACACAAGTAACTCCGAGAGATACTCCGCAGATATGTAATTTCCCTAATCCAAGTCCGATAGATATGATGAGCGACAGTATAACTACTGCCTGTAATGCTGTATGTTCAAAAAATAAATTATATAACCATTCCATGTTGTAAAGATACATAAAAATAAATTATTATCACCACAAAGGACACAGAGTGACACAACGGAAAGATAAAAGTCTAACGTGTGTAACTCTGTGCCCTTTTATGGCAATAAATAATTTGTTTAGCGTACGAATAACAATTCGCGATACTTCGGCAGTGTCCACATCTGGTCATCAACAATCAGTTCGAGCTTGTCGATGTGATAGCGGATTTGTTCCAGCATCGGTGCGATATTATCGTGGTAAGCAATTGCTTTTTCGCGTTCGGTTGTGATTCGGTTTGCAACTTTACGAGCTTCTACCATTGCATCAACTTGCTCTTTGATAAAGGCTGTATGTTCTGCTATTTCTTTGATGATTGCCAGGTTTTCGGCCGACAGAGCTGCTGCTTCGTCGGCAGGGAAAAGTGATTTCATCTTATAGGCATTGTCTATCAGCTTGGTCTGATATTCGATTGCCACAGGAACTACATGGTTCATTACCAAATCGCCCAGCACGCGTGCTTCGATCTGTATCTTTTTGGTATACATTTCCCATTTTACTTCATTACGTGCTTCCAGCTCTTTGCGGTTCATTACTCCGGTAGATTCGAACATGCGGATTGTGTCCGGCTTCAAATAGTTGTCGAAAATCAGCGGGCAACTTGTTTCACAATCCAGTCCGCGGCGAGCAGCTTCTTCTTTCCATTCGTCGCTATATCCGTTACCGTCGAAACGAATAGGCTTGCATTCCTTTATGTATTTACGGATAACCTGAATGATAGCAGTAATCTTAGGCTCTCCTTTTTCAATAAGTGAATCAACATCCTTCTTAAAGATAGTAAGCTGTTCTGCCACAGCTGCATTCAGAGCTATCATTGCACTGGCGCAGTTTGCTTCAGAACCCGGAGCACGGAACTCGAAGCGGTTTCCTGTAAATGCGAAAGGTGAGGTACGGTTACGGTCAGTATTATCTATCAGCAGCTCAGGTATCTGAGGGATGTCCAGGCGCATACTCTGCTTGTCGCCCAGCGATACCAGATCGTTGTTCGTGCTTTCTTCCATATGATCGAGCACTTTACTAAGCTGAGTGCCTAAGAACGAAGAAATAATGGCTGGAGGTGCTTCATGAGCACCCAGACGATGAGCGTTGGTTGCACTCATGATAGACGCTTTCAATAATCCGTTGTGATGATATACAGCCATCAGTGTATTTACTACAAACGTGATAAAGCGCAGGTTTTCTTCTGAAGTTTTACCCGGAGCCATCAGCAATGTTCCATTGTCTGTACCCAATGACCAGTTATTGTGCTTACCTGAGCCATTGACTCCCTTGAACGGTTTTTCGTGAAGCAGCACACGGAATCCGTGATTGCGGGCAATTTTACGCATCAATGACATGATGAGCATATTATGGTCTACGGCCAGATTACATTCTTCATAGATAGGAGCCAGCTCAAACTGGTTAGGAGCTACTTCATTGTGGCGGGTTTTTACTGGTATTCCTAATTCTAAAGCCTGTATTTCGAGGTCTTTCATGAAAGCAGCTACACGTGGAGGGATGGCACCGAAGTAATGATCTTCCAACTGTTGGTTCTTCGATGCTTCGTGGCCCATAAGAGTACGTCCGGTAAGCAGCAAGTCGGGGCGGGCAGCATACAGTCCTTCGTCAACTAAAAAGTATTCTTGTTCCCAGCCGAGGTAGGAAATGATTTTCTTTACCGACGGATCAAAATAGTGCATCACGTCAAGAGCCGATTTTGTGACTGCCTGAATAGCTTTCAGCAACGGAGCTTTATAATCCAGAGATTCTCCTGTGTAAGCGATAAATACTGTCGGAATGCACAGCGTATCGTCTACTACAAAAACAGGTGAAGAAGGGTCCCATGCACTATAACCGCGTGCTTCGAATGTATTTCTCACACCACCATTGGGGAATGAAGAGCCGTCAGCTTCCTGCTGGACAAGAAGTTTACCAGAAAATTCTTCCAGCATACCACCTTTTCCGTCGTGTTCAACGAAGGCATCGTGTTTTTCAGCCGTACCTTCTGTCAGCGGCTGAAACCAGTGAGTGTAGTGAGTAACACCCAGTTCCGTTGCCCACTTTTTCATTCCGGCAGCAACTTCATCTGCAATGCTTCTGTCGAGAGCGGCTCCATTATCGATAACATCTACCAGCTTGGCGTATACTTTGCTGGGAAGATACTTGAACATTTTTTCCCTGTTGAATACATATTTACCGAAATATTCACTCGGGCGTTCTGTCGGGGGAGTAACTTCGACAGGTTTCTTATGAAACGCTTTTTCTACAACTCTGAATCTTAATTTTGACATAATACCTAAAATAATTTTTATGTTGTTCTCCTAAATGTTTTTTGTTTTACTTATAAGCATCGGCGAAGACGTTGTATGGCTTCCATGCAGTGTTCCTTCTTGCCAAAACCGGTAAAGCGCATATAACCTTCTCCACTTGGTCCGAAACCAACACCGGGAGTTCCTACAATGTGGGCTTCGTATAGTAATTTATCGAAAAATTTCCACGATGACATGCCCTTGGGAGCTTGTACCCAAAGATAAGGGGCGTCATCACCGCCTGCCACTTTCAGTCCCAGTTCATGGAATGCCTTTTTCAGAATCTGTACATTTTCCATATAATATCGGATGTTTGCTTTTACCTGTTCTTTCCCTTCAGGAGTGTAAATAGCTTCAGCTCCCCGCTGAGTAATGTAAGATGTTCCGTTGAATTTGACTTCCTGATGACGTTTCCACATCGGATTGAGTGGTATGCGCTTGCCTGTCAGCGTAGCGGCCGTCACTTCTTTGGGAATTACCATGTAACCGCAGCGAACTCCGGTAAATCCTGCCGTTTTCGAAAAGCTTCGGCATTCAATGGCAACCTTTCTGGCTCCTTTTATTTCGTATATGGAATGGGGTATTTCCGGATTCTGTATGTATGCTTCGTAGGCAGCATCAAATATAATCAAGGTGTCGTTTTGAATAGCATAATTTACCCATTTCTTCAGTTCACTCTTGCTGAGTACAGTTCCTGTCGGGTTATTGGGATAGCACAGATAAACGATATCGATGCGCTGACTGGGAATTTGTGGGATAAAATTGTTTTCGGGAAGGCAGGGCATATAAACCACATTGCTCCATTTTCCGTCGCTCTGCAGTTCTCCGGCGCGTCCGCATGAAACGTTCGAATCGATATAAACCGGATAAATCGGGTCGGTTACTCCGATGCTGTTGTCATGGCGTAAAATATCGCCGATACTTCCTGTGTCACTCTTGCTGCCGTCGCTGATGAATACTTCTCCGGGTTCCAGATGTACTCCCCGTGGAGCGTAATCGTTTTTGATGATCTCATTGATGAGAAAGTGATAGCCCTCTTCGGGACCGTAACCGTGAAATGTAGTCGCATCCGACATTTCTTCTACGGCTTTGTGCATGGCTTCTATACAGGCACGTGGAAGGGGAAGGGTGACATCTCCTGTTCCCAAGCGGATTATATCGGCTTTAGGATGAGTTACCCTGAACAAGTTGACTTTTTTCTCCAGGTCGGAGAAAAAGTAATTGTTCGGCAGTTTCAGGAAATGTTCGTTCACTAATGCCATGATGTATTTGTAGTATATTCTGACTATTTATCCCAATTCGGGACAAAATTACGAAATTTATACGATCTACAAAACCGTCTTATTTCCTTTTCTTCGTTTTTGTAAGAAATTTATCTCCATTCTATCGTTATAGGTGATTTTTTTATAATTTTGTATCAACAAAATCGAAAACTATAACTTATAATTGTAAAGATGAATCAAATGAAGCCTCTTACAAAATCACAGCAATTCTTTAGGGAAACCAAAGATTATTTGATGATTGCTTTGGGCATGCTTATGTATGGTATTGGGTGGACGGTGTTCTTGTTGCCGAATGATATTCCCTCAGGAGCAGTTCCGGGTATTGCATCCATAATCTTTTGGGCAACAGGTTTTCCTGTCCAGTATACATACCTTATTATTAATTTCTTGTTGCTGCTGCTCGCATTGAAAATTCTGGGGCTTAAGTTTTGCCTGAAAACAATCTGGGCCGTTGCCGTTTTGACCATATTGTTGGCCATTATACAAGATTTTGTGAAAGGTAGTCTGATACACGACCAGCCTTTTATGGCTTGTGTCTTGGGAGCTTCGTTCTGCGGAGGGGGTATCGGTGTTGCTTTTTCGGCGAATGGAAGTACAGGAGGTACAGATATTATTGCAGCCATTGTCAATAAATATCGTGATATTTCTTTGGGGCGTGTTATATTGATGTGCGATATTATCATTATTTCATCCAGTTATCTGGTCTTGCATGACTGGGAGCGCGTGGTGTATGGTTATGTCGTATTGTTTGTATCCAGTTTTGTGTTAGATCAGGTTGTAAACAGTGCCCGTCTGTCTGTACAGTTCTTCATTATATCTTCCAAGTATGAAGAGATAGGCAGACGTATCAATCTGGACCTGCATCGCGGGGTAACTTTTATTGACGGAGTGGGATGCTATACACATAATAATGTAAAAATGATGTTTGTGTTGGCGAAGAAGACAGAATCGAATACGATATTTCGTCTGATAAAAGATATCGATCCGGGAGCGTTTGTTTCTCAAAGTGCAGTAATCGGAGTTTTTGGTGAAGGTTTCGACCGCATTAAAGTAAGATAGAGATAAAATTTTTATGTAGGCAAAAGGAGATGATGTGATGACAAGTGTTGAAATTGTGCGCCAGATGGTTGCAGAAAAACAAGTTGTGTTGGAGCGAGAGAGCATTCATGCACTGGCAGATATTTTAGTTTGCAGGAAGTATAAAAAAGGAGAAATTATCCTGAATGAAGGTGACGTGTGCGAGTGTATGCGGTACATTGAAAAGGGAATGACCCGTCAGTTCTATTTCAAGTACGACAAGGATGTAACCGAGCATATCGGATATGAAGGCGGAATGATAATCTGTCTGGAAAGTTATCTTAAGCAAGAACCTACACGCCTGATGATTGAGGCATTGGAACCTTCCATTCTTTGGGAAATCAGCAAGAAGGAGATAGAGCGTTTGTCGATAGAGCATGCCGATATTGGTGTGCTATATAGAAAATTTTTCGAGTATTCACTGATCGAGTCGCAGGTAAAGGCTGATACGTTGCGCTTTGAGCCTGCACACGAGCGTTACAACAGACTTCTTCAGTTGCATCCGGAAATATTGAAGCGTGCCCCGCTGGTTTATATAGCATCGCTGCTGCAGATGACACCCGAAACCCTGAGTCGGGTGCGTTCGGCCAGTTTGAATGGATAAAAATCTATTTTTCAGATACAAAAAAGACTCACCTGTATATAGTGGTTTCTTTCAGAGAAAGCTATATACAGGTGAGTCTTTTTATGCAGATTGCCTTTTTAATATATCAGAATAATACGATTCCGGCTTCGAAAGTAGCTTTGTGGTCGAACATCCGGCTATGACCATATTGACGGGTCCAACTGTATCCTCCCGAAGCAAATATGCCTATTTTGCGTCCCATACGATACTCCAGGTTGATACGTGGCTGCAAAGCATAAAGACGGGCAGGCAGTCCTTCATGTTTGTTGTCGAGCGTTTCGATATGATAAAAGCCCGCATCGGCACTCAGCTCCAGCCGGGGGAGAAGCGAGCAGTACACACCTCCGCGATAAAAGGCTGAGGCAGAGAGCTTGTAATCTGTATTCAGGTAAAAGGCTCCTCCACCCAGTTCTGTATACGTATGTCGGTTCTTGAAGCGTACCGCTACATTTATTTTGTTCAGGTTACCGCTTGAAACAATCATCTGTACACGAGTCATCGGGTTGATGTTGACACATCCTATCTGATGGGCTGCACTATCCTGACTGATATTGACGATACCCAACTGCAATCCCTTACTTGTCTGTGAAGATACGTTGGCGATACCCGCCTGCAATCCCTTGTTCTGTTCACCGTAATTCGCAATACCCAGCTGTAGCCCACGATTTTCTACGGCGATATTTCCTAAGCCGGCAAGTTGTACACCATTGTTTTTAGTACCGGCTACGTTCAGCAGACTGGTTAGTTGTATGCCGTTCATTGTTTCTCCGGCTACATTCATCAGTCCTCCTATAATCAGTCCTTCCTGTGTTCTTCTTGTAATATTGGCAAGTCCAGCTATATTCACTCCGGAACTGTTCCTGCCTGCAATGTTTATGAGTCCACTTATAGATATACCGTTTTCATTCAGTCCGGCTACATTACCGAGGGCCGATATGCCAAGTCCCGACATCGAATTGCCGTTGACGTTCATCAATCCTGCTATGGCAATGCCTTTCGTATTTTTACCCGTTACGTTAGCTATACCCGAGAACTGGAATCCGTTGGCATTCAGTCCTGTTACGTTGGTAATGCCTGCTACTTGAAAACCCTGCGAATGATAATGTGTAATGCTGGAGATGACGTTGAGGCCTACACCATTCAGGCAGGGATAATTGCTTATCAGCCCAAGATTTACGTACGTGCGTGGCGGTTCTTTTTTCTTATTGGTGATATTGACAGCTAAGTTCACCCCCTTTTTCAGTCCTTTATTATTGCGCACCTGTGCGTAAAAAGGAGTTGTTCCTGCCAGAAGGCATCCTGACAGGAACATACTTATCATTATGGTATTGAGTTTCATCCGTATTTATTTTACATCCTGATAGAGGAATCGTTTGATGCTCTTTTTCGGAGTTTTTTCGAACTCTTCAGGATAGATTTTGATTCGTGATATCTGTGAGTAAGCCGGCAGTTCGGAGTTCAGCGTCACACGGTTTTCTTCCATTGCGTTCTCTATATCCTTATCCGTCATACCTTGTGAATATGCTTCATCGAACTCCGGATAAATCAGAGCAGCCAGCTTGTTGTCGTTCTGCTGTATGATGATGCTTTCGGCAACAAACGGGAGATTGTTCAGTTTCTCCTCGATTTCTTCGGGATAGATATTTTGTCCGGAAGGGCCGAGCAGCATATTCTTGCTTCTTCCCTTGATGGTAATGTTACCTTCCTCGTCCATGATTCCCAGGTCACCGGTATGCAGCCATCCGTCGGAGTCGAAGATTTGCGCCGTTGCTTCAGCATTTTTATAATATCCCAGCATGACATTGTCGCCGCGTGTCAGGATTTCGCCAACTATGTTCTGCGGGTCTGGACTGTCAATCCGTACTTCCATGCGGGGGGCAGCCTTGCCGCACGATCCCGGGCGGAAACGTTTCCAGTCTTCGTAGCAGATTATCGGACCGCATTCAGTCATTCCGTATCCTACGGTATAAGGAAAGTCGATGCTTTTCAGTAGCTTTTCTACTTCCTGATTAAAAGCAGCTCCACCTATGATGACCTCGTAGAAGTTGCCTCCAAAGCCTTTTATCATCTGTTCGCGTACGGCTGCCTTGATTTTATCGTTGATAATCGGAACTTTCAGCAACATTTTCATCTTAAGCGTTTCCAGTTTGGGCAGTACGTTTTTCTTGATAATCTTTTCGATAATCAGCGGTACGGCGATGACAATGTGTGGCTTGACCTCGGAGAATGCCTGGAAGATAATCTTCGGGCTGGGCATACGTGTGAGGAAGAATACGTGACATCCGCTGGCAAACTCGTACAGAAATTCGAACGCCAGTCCGTACATGTGTGCCATAGGAAGCATGGATACGACTCTGTCGCCCGGCTTCAGCGGAAGCACCTCGAAGGCAAACTGCGTGTTCGACCATAGCGAACGGTAAGGAAGCATGACGCCTTTCGAAAAGCTGGTAGTTCCGGAAGTATAGTTGATGACAGCCAGTTCTTCTGGCTCGTCGCGGCGGTACGATACATGTTCGCGGCGGAAATTGCGGGGAAATTTCTTTCCAAACAATTCGTTGAGGTGTTCGCGGGCATATTCCAGTTGCTTGCTGCGGCATACCTGCAAGGTAAAGTCGGTCATCAGGATGATACCTTCCAACAAAGGCATTTCTGCTTCGTTCAAGGCTTCCCATACCACATCGCCCACGAAGAGCAGACGTGCTTCCGAATGATTTACAATATTGTGTATGTTGTCTGCCTTGAATTCATGTAAAATGGGTACAGCTACCGCTCCGTAAGTCAGTATAGCAAGAAAAGCCACTCCCCAGTGTGAACTGTTGCGCCCGCAGACAGCTACCTTGTCGCCAGGTTTGATACCGCTTTCTGCCAGCAGAATATGCAATTTTTCTATTTTGCGGGCAACGTCCTTGTATTGTAAGGTTGCACCTTTATAATCGGTCAGAGCGTCCAGGTCCCAGTGTTCCTTGATGCTGTTTTCTACAAAGGCGATAAAACTTTTTTCCATAGAATGTTTGTTTAGTAGTGCACAAAAAGAGCCTTATTGTGCAAAGATATTGTTTAATTCTTAGTATTCCAAATTTATGTAGTGCCTTATAAGGGCATATCGGATGCTTGCTTTAGGTGAAATGTATTTCGGAACATTTTTTTATCCTTTTCTATATAGAACAAAATAAGGAATCTTTTGGTTCGTATGTGTCAGAAGGAAAGGTAAAGCTTTCCGGCCGTTTGTAATGAGTGCAGAAATGCTGGCAAAAAGCTGGCGGGAAGCGTTTGGGAAGAAGGGCGCGGCTGAAAGAAAATTTGTAGAGAAAAAAATATCTTTTGTACAAAAACAAATATTTTTTGTACAAAAGATATTAGCTTTCCGGGCAGCTTTCTGGCAAAAGCTGCCGGCGTTGTCTGGTTTATAACTTAGACACGTTTTCCGATTTTCCGGTTATCTGCCGGGGATTGCCGTTGTAGCGGATCTCACCTCCGCTGCTCGTGCTGGTCGACAAAGTTTCGGTGGCGTGACACAGAATGTCACCTCCCGAGCTGGCGCTGGCTTTGACTTGTGACGCTTTCAGGTCCTGGGCGTAAATACTGCCGCTCGATTGTGATGAATATTCGGCAGTCGTACATTTGCCGGACAGATGGATATCGCCTGAAGAACTGGTTTGTGCCTGTATGTTCCCTGTACACGACAACGATTTAATATCGCAGTCGCCCGATGAGCTGGAGCGGAGGCTGGCTTCGTTACAGTGTGCAGTGGCTATTTTTAAATCTCCACTGCTGCTGGCAGAGGCTTCGAGTGTACGGCATGTCACGCTCTTTATGGCAATATCGCCGCTGCTGGAGGAGGAGATATTCAGGTTGCTGCACTGTATCTTGCCAGCATCGATGTCGCCGCTGCTCGATGTTTTCAGGTTTACATCTTTGGCTGTTTCCAGCGTACTGGCAAGTGTGATATCGGAAGAACTGGATGTTGTAAATGTTGTTACCTCGGGGGCAAAGACTTTGACTTCACATTCGTATTTGCCACGTATGGAAACTGCAAGTCCTTTGGGGAAATCGTAGCAGACTTCCAGCTTGTCTCCGTTCTGATGTACTTTTACATAAGGGGCGATGTTGTCGGGGGCGTAGACTTCGGCATAAGATTCTCCCTTGGTTTGTGTATAGACTACATCTATCGAAGTGGAGGCTTTGATGGAACTGATGTCGCTGAGTTCAATTTTCTTGGTGACATAGTTGTTGCTGGGCTTGATGTTTTTTCCATTTAAGGAAAAGGAACAGCTCTCGGTTGCCATAAAAGTAAGTGCAATGCCTAATGTGGCTGCAAATTTAAATGTTTTCATATGCAATGTGTTTTTTGAGTTTTCTGTTTAGTTAGACGCAAGTTTGCCCGAAATGTAACAAGTTTTACCGGGAAAAATGAATATGGAATGTAAATTTTGTAGATATCGCTTGAAAAAATAAAATGAATTGTGCCTGAATAGATATGGTTATGTAGTTGATAGGTAAGGCGTAACAGACTGCCGATCATGGCTTGAATAAAAAAATCCGGCAAGCTGTGATAGGTTTGCTTGCCGGATTTCTTTTCAGGTATCAGAAGAAAAATTATTCTTCTCTGCTGCTGTAGTATTTCATGAACTGTGTACGTTCGAACGGATTGATGTCGCCTGCAGCTTCGGCATTCATCTTGCCTTTAAACTGAGACAGGTTTTCGTAACCTTTATCATCCATCCATTCAGCCAGTTCTTTCTTCATGTTTTCAATTTCCTTGGCACCGTACTGGTAAATCACGCTGCATACTTCTACAGCTGCTGCACCTGCCAGAATTGATTTGATGACACCTTTTCCGCAGTGTACGCCACCGGAAATGGCATAATCCAAGCGTGGTACGGCTGCCGAAGCGATGGCTGTCCAGCGCAGACGGTCGGCCAGCTCATTCGGAGTACTCATGACGTTGGCATTGGTAAAGGTCATCGTATCGATATTGATATCCGGCTGATAGAAACGGTTGAACAGAACTACGGCTGCAGCTCCGTTGGCATAAAGCTGGTTGATGAGGGAAACCGGATTAGTGAAGTTGCTTCCCAGTTTCATGATTACAGGGATTTTTACAACTTTCTTGATGTGGCGGAGAATTTCGATATGGCGTTGTTCGAAACTTCCCGGTGTATAATCCTTTTCGGTCTGTAAGGACAGGATGTTCAGCTCCAGAGCATCGGCTCCGGCTTTTTCCATCATTTCTGCAAAGTCCACCCATTCGCTGTCGCTGTAGCAGTTAATGCTGGCGATAACGGGGATGTGACATATTTTTTTTGTTTCTTCTATCAGGCTGATATGTTCGTTCAGTGCATGCGAGCGTACGTATGTACCCAAATAGTCATCTGCTTCGGGAGAGCCGTATCCCTGCATGGCTCCTGCCTGCATGTTGATTTGTTCCTCGAAAACAGACTTCAGGACTACAGCTCCTGCGCCGGCTTCTTCCAGTTTTTTAATTTTTTCTGCACTGTTAGTCAGTCCCGAACTACTGATGATAATCGGGTTTTCAAGTGCCAATCCTGCGAATGTTGTTTTTAGTTGTGCCATATTAATTAGATTTTAATAGATTCTTTCTCCAAAAATTTTACTTCCCACACGTACCATCGTACTTCCTTCTTTGACGGCTATCAGATAGTCGTGCGACATACCCATGGATATTTCACGGAATTCCGGACGATCGGAAAAATAATCCTTTTTCAGTTCGTCGAAGAATGTTTTCAGTGAATGAAATTCTTTGGCAATTTCTGCCGTGTCGTCTGTGTTTGTAGCCATGCCCATGACGCCTGCAATGCAGACGTGATTCAGGTCTTTCCATTCTCCCGCACGAAGCATCTCCCTGCAAGTGTCGAATGTAAATCCGTATTTGCTTTCTTCCTGTGCGATATGTATCTCGAGCAGGCAGGGGATGACGCGGTTGTACTTGGCAGCTTGTTTGTTGACTTCAGCCAATAATTTATAGGAGTCGGCGGCATGTATCATTGCAATGTAAGGTGCAATGTACTTTACCTTGTTGGTTTGCAGGTGTCCGATGAAATGCCATTCGATGTCTTTCGGCAGTTTTTCGTATTTCCCCGATAATTCCTGTTCCTTGCTTTCGCCGAAGATGCGCTGTCCGGCAGCATAGGCTGCCTCGATGGCCTCGGCAGGATGGAATTTCGATACGGCTACCAGACGGACGTTTTCCGGCAATTCCGCTACCACTTCCTTTAAATTAGTTTGAATATCCATTATCAGATTTGTTTTTTTGAGTATTATCTTTTATCGGCATCCGGAAATTCTGGCTTTACATCCGGTTCGGCAGAGTAGGGATATACATCCATAATAGCTGTTTCTGCAATGGAAGCAATGGAATAATCAGCCATGGTTCCTTTCATGCCCTCATCCAGTTTCTTGACCGCATCGCGCAGGTCGGCTGCCTGTACCAGTACGTTTGTTGCCGTTTTCTTTTCGGCTCCGCTTTTTTCGTCGAGCGTAATGAAGTACAGCTTGCACTTGAACCAGCGGTCGGCTGCATCTTCTTCGCATGGGAACAGCTCACTGTAATTTGCACGTTTGATGTCGGCTACAGTAAATTCTCCACTGATAAACGGGGTGATTTCTTCGATAATGCGTGACTCTGCTTCTGTAAAACTGAGTGCATCTACTAAGTAAGGTTCTGTTACTTTTTTGTTCATGCCGTTTTCCGCTACTTTCTCATAGCGGATTTTACATTCGAACCAATTATGCATCATAATGAATTTCTTTCTGTGTTAGTTTGACAATGTTCATGCAAATTTACACTAAAATTTTAATTAAAACTCTTACATAAATAATTTATTTGTTTACTCGCGTAGCTTGCATCGGTTCTGTTGCATGAACTCTTGAAGTTCTGCAACGTGATTTCCTTGTAGCATAATATGGTGGTTTCCCAAAGGATTGGTCAGAAAATAGCTTACAGGCTTGTTAAGCTTGATTTTAAACTGCGTGCGGCATGAAGTCGCCAGGTTGGTATTCTCGGTCAGGTAACCTTCTGCCAGATAATATTCGTCCAGACATTCGCTTCCGCACTTGAAGATGGTAACATCGCCTTCGTGCATCATTCCTTGTATAGCTATACCGCTTTGTGTTTCGAAATGGTCGCGTATGATAAAGTCGTTTACTATTTTGGTTGCAATGGTGCAATGGGCCAGCAGTAGTTCATTGCGTTGGGTATCGATGAAGGAAGGATTTCCCATGAACGAAACCTGTCCGGTAACGGCTTTTGCCATGAGCATAGTCATGATGGCCTGCAAATCTCCTTCGCAACCGGCTGGAATTCCTTCATTATTTAATAATGATAAGGCCAGACATCCTGTTGTTTTCAATTGTTTGATCAGGGAAAAGCAAGACAAAGCTACGGCATCCAACTGTTCGGAAGTGCATAGCTGCTTGATTGCCTTATAGAGTCGCATGGCTTTTAAAAGTTCTTCCGGCGTAGTGTCCTGACAAGCTTTGGCTTTGTTGGCAAAAATAGAGGCTTCCAGTCCTATTTCGTCATCAGTAATCTCGTAGAAACGTTTGTAAACTTCCTGAAGCGGAATGTCAATGTAGTTCACTCCCCAGCGCTGGCTTGCTAAGAGATAGTCTACATGACTGGCTACGAGCCATGGAGCTGGAGTCCCGATAACTCCGATTCGCTTGCCCTTCAGTGAGCGCTTGGCGGCAAATGCCTTATGATGTAGTAATACTTGCTCGGCCATGTAGGCTACTTGTCCGTGGATAATATGTACTTTCATGTCTTTGTTGCGTACACATGCAGCAATTTCCAGTGCTGCGGCAAGTGAATTGTTCAGTCCGTCGGCAAGCAAGGTTATCGGGTAGGGCAGAATACTGAAGTTTTTGATAACAGTATCTTCTACTCCTCCACTGGCAATGAATGCCATTTTGTAGGCGTTGGCTGGAATGCTTTCGGCTTCAGTGTGATGTATCAAGTGTAACGTGAAGTGCTTTTCCAATGCCATGAAGAGCTCCTTATGATTCTGATAAGTTTGCTCCATCTTGTAACTTCCGGATGTAAATATAATTAGGTATAGATTCATAGTTCAATATGTGATAGGTTTGCATGTACGAATATACGTTTTTTTCTGTTTGCCGACTTGATGTTGTGAAGAGTTTTTATGTTTTTTGATAGAGTTTAGAGCCTGTTTAGGCTTTTCTGTAAGGACGGTAGCGGATTTATTTTAGAAGAAAAGTTGTGCATCTTGTTCTTTCGGGCTATATTTGTAGCCACGTTTAAAATTAAATTATTAATTTATGCCACAAATATCCATTAGAGGAAATGAGATGCCCGAGTCGCCTATCAGAAAATTGGCTCCTCTGGCAGAAGCTGCAAAGGGAAGAGGAATTCATGTATATCACCTGAATATTGGTCAGCCGGACCTGCCTACTCCTCGAGCGGCCCTCGATGCGATTCGTCATATAGACCGTACTGTACTTGAATATAGCCCGAGTCAGGGCTATCGCAGTTACCGCGAAAAGCTGGTAGGCTATTATAAAAAATATGATATAAACCTTGATGCTGACGATATCATTATCACTACGGGAGGATCGGAAGCCGTATTGTTTGCTTTCATGAGCTGCTTGAATCCGGGTGATGAAATTATCGTTCCCGAACCGGCTTATGCCAATTATATGGCATTTGCTATTTCGGCTGGTGCAATTATCCGTACGGTTACTACCACAATAGACGAAGGATTTGCCTTGCCGAAGGTGGAAAAGTTCGAGGAATTGATAAACGAGCGTACCAAAGGAATCTTGATTTGTAACCCAAACAATCCGACAGGTTACTTGTATACACGTCGGGAGATGAATCAGATTCGCGATCTGGTGAAGAAGTATGATTTGTTCTTGTTTTCCGACGAAGTATATCGTGAATTTATCTATACAGGTTCTCCTTATATATCAGCATGCCATCTGGAAGGTATTGAGCAGAATGTTGTCCTGATAGACTCCGTGTCGAAACGTTATTCGGAGTGCGGAATCCGTATCGGTGCCCTGATTACCAAAAATGAAGAGGTACGTAAGGCTGTTATGAAGTTCTGTCAGGCTCGTCTGAGTCCTCCTTTGATAGGGCAGATTGCTGCAGAAGCTTCACTTGATGAACCGGAAGAATATTCGCGTGAAATGTATGATGAATATGTAGAACGACGTAAATGTCTGATTGACGGATTGAACCGTATTCCGGGAGTTTATTCGCCTATTCCGATGGGAGCGTTCTATACTGTAGCCAAACTTCCGGTAGATGATGCTGAAAAATTCTGTGCATGGTGCCTCACTGACTTTAATTATGAAGGTGAAACCGTAATGATGGCTCCGGCAGCGGGCTTTTATACTACTCCGGGTGCGGGCAGAAATGAAGTGCGTGTGGCTTATGTGCTGAAGAAGGAAGACCTTGCTCGTGCATTGTTTGTGCTGCGTAAGGCTCTCGAAGCTTATCCCGGACATGTAGACGAGTAATATGAACTGGAAGCTTTTTATAGCGCGCCGTATTTATAAAAGTGACGAGGGCGGAAAGGAAGTTTCAAAGCCTGCCATACGTATTGCTATGGCAGGCATTGCCATTGGCCTGGCAGTGATGATTATCTCTGTAGCTGTCGTAATAGGTTTTAAGCATCAGGTGCGCGACAAGGTGGTGGGGTTAAGTTCCGATATCCTTGTTACCAGTATGGATGAGGCACAGTCTTATCAGACCACTCCGGTGGTAGCCAATGACAGTTTGGTGCATGTCTTGCAAGCAGTTCCTTCTGTAAGTCATGTACAGCGCTATGCTACAAAGCCGGGAATGATTATGACTTCCGATAATTTCCAAGGTATGGTATTGAAAGGTATTGCTCAAGAATACGATACGAACTTTCTGAAGGAACATCTCCTGGAAGGAGAAATTCCTTCTTTTACCGATTCCACAGCCAGCAATGAGGTCGTAATTTCGAAAACCATAGCCGATCGTTTGTCTTTGAAGGTAGGAGATAAATTGTATACTTACTATCTGGAAGATAATATTCGTGCCCGCAGGTTGACGGTTGCCGGCATCTATCAGACAAATTTCTCCGCTTACGATGACTTATTCCTGATAACAGACTTGTATACGGTAGTACGTTTGAATAACTGGAAGAGGGATCAGGTAGGAGGAGTCGAAATAGAAGTGAGCGATTATGCCTTGTTGGAACAAATAAATGAAGATATCCGTGGATTGCTGAACGCAAAAACGGACTGCTATGGGAGCGTATATTATTCGCGGACGGTGGAAGAAGTGTATCCTCAAATCTTCGCATGGCTGGATTTGCTCGATATCAATGTGTGGGTTATCCTGATTCTGATGGTAGGTGTAGCTGGGTTTACCATGATTTCCGGCTTGCTGATTATCATATTGGAGCGCACCAATATGATTGGAGTCCTTAAAGCGTTAGGAGCGGATAATACATCTGTGCGGAAAGTCTTCCTTTCATTCTCCGTCATGTTGATAAGAAAAGGCATGCTTTGGGGAAATGTTGTTGCTCTTCTGTTTTGTTTGTTGCAGTATTATTTTAGAATTATCAAACTCGATCCTGCCACCTATTATGTAGATGCTGTTCCTGTAGAGCTGAATGTTGTAGTATGGTTGTTGCTGAATGCCGGGACACTGATTGTGTCTGTCTTGATGCTGGTCGGTCCTTCTTATCTTGTCAGCCGGATTCATCCTGCCAAATCAATCAGATTTGAGTGAAAAAAATATTTCATAAAAATAAAATGTCCTGATATTTTAAGGGAAAAACTTTCACA
>NZ_JBBKBJ010000032.1:0-39911 GCF_037890145.1 Phocaeicola sp. HCN-6420 | reverse complement strand
TAATTATCATATTATCAAATTATACTACTTCTAAGAAATTTTTGCACTTATAACTTGAGCTATTCTCGTACCACCTATAAGAGTCGGATGTGGACCTGACAACATAAATTTGGCATTTAATTTATTAAATCCACACATTTTATTAATATCAACAAATGGTATAGAATACAACTCACATATTAATTCTATTTGTTTATTTATCTCTACAACAGTAGCATTCCATTCATCCTCAGTATTACCAGCTCCATCCCATTGACCGTCAGAAGCAAACCATCTGTGCATACCTAAACATATAATCTGTGCATTAGGACAAGTTTTTAACCACATTTCTATAATTCCTTTATAAGAAGAGCAGAATGAAACTTGTTTATAAGTTCCCGCAACAGTAATACCAGTAATATCAATTAATGGACCAAAATAAGCTTTATCCTCATAAGAACCTATATATTGCATATTATCTTTTGTAAGATATGGCACATCATTAAATCCTCCAAACAATATTAACACGTCAGGATTATAATAATATGCTTCTTTTGCTCTGCTAAATATAGATTGCATAAATCCATTGTCCTGCTGAGTACATGCTGAAACTACCGCACCGCTCCAACCAGTTCTTCTATTATTTACTTCATGTACATCCCCAATAACATCGACAGCTTCTCCTGTTGAATCAAGATAATAATATCCTCCGCCATCTTTAGGATAGCATATAACCCCATTTGAATCTTCATAATGAGTTCCAATACCATTACTTGATATAGTTTCTTGCTTACTCCAATCCATTCCTAACAATTCTGCAAGCTGAGGTTGCCAAGTACATCCTTGCGTTACAGAATCGCCATAAGAAACAGTTTTTAAACCTTCAAAAGCACTTCTTCCATAAGAATACACATATGGTACATTACCAGTATAATAAATTACAGGCTTTTCTGTAAGTGAATTAGGAAAATATCCTAATTTAATAAATTTAGTATTCTTTTTTTCATCGTCAGTAAGTAAATCATTTAAGCTATACAGATATATACCGTTTTTCCCAAAAACGTCTTTATAGTCTTGCACTTTCTTTCTTCCAATCTGCACATTTAAAGCATTGTATAATATTACTCCCTGTTCTGTTGTATCGCTTGCTGGATAACCTGGAACATACAGCATTAATTTATTCTTTAGCAAGTTACTGACAGAAAATGTTAAATAAGCGTTGTTCGTTTCATAAGTAATATCTACATCTTGAAGAATTGTATCTCCCGCTAATATACCATTATAAGAGTCATCGTAATTATCTATGCGAACATCAGTTTCTGATTTTAACATAGGAACAATATTTATACTATACAATGAAACAAATTTAGCTACAGAGTGCAATTCTTCCGGGAGCTGTTCTTTCAAAGAATTATTTATATTTCCTGTACTTTCAACATAACTATAGTATATTGGTTTCTTACTCCTATTATAAAAAACAAATGAAGCATTATATCCATTTTTCCAATAACCATAAGCAATGTAATCACTTTTATCTAACCTTATAGGTATATATTTTTTTGCCCGACCATTATTGACTTCCGTTTCCTTCATTGAACTAGGAGAATATAATACCTTTTCATAAGGTATATCTTTCACTATATCAGTACCAGCATACTGTATATTTTTATCTAAATTGAGTATTGATACATTATTTTCAATGTCTTTTTGTGACGAAAGAACGCTTATGGAAAAATCTCCAGCACTATAAGAAGATGAACTACCTATTCTTACATTAACACAGTCTGACGGAATATTATATTCCAATTCATGCTCGAAACTATTGATAATACTAATATATTCTGTTGAATATCCGGACGGTATTAAATTACTTGTAGTACCATTTTCTTTAACAGAAACAAGATAAAAAGTTTTAGAACTTGAATCAACATTGTTGGTAACTTTTAATTTAATTTTTTGACCAGCAAACTGAGAGAAAGGAACTAATGTACTTGGCGTAAAGCTGTTGTTATAAAATCCAAACAAGTTTAAACTATCAATTTGCTGATTAGCATACAAAAGATTGTTTACATCTTCTCCTATAGATGTAATATTCAATTTATCTAATATTACACCTTTAGAAGTAAGATAAGAAATTCTTAATTTATTACCTTCCTCATCGGAGTTAAACAAAGTAAAGGTATTTAAGTTATTATTATCGGAGTAAACCAAATTAAATATAGAACCGTCTGATTTAATTATACCAGCCCTTGCACTTGAATAAATTGATGCCCTCAATAGGTATATTGAATTTGGTTCAATATCTATTTCGGCAGCGGAAAAATTTCCATTTGCAACTAAAGTCAGCTTAGAATCGTAATAAAACCCCGATTGTACATTACTAATTTCTATATTAGTAAGAAGTTGTGATGTGGTATTTCCTATTTTTCCTTCTAGCTCGGTAAGTTTTTCATCCCGCTCTTTCAGCTCTTCATCAGTAGCTGTTTTGTCATAGTAGTCTTGTTCGAGCTTGTCAAGATGCTCGAGCATTTGTGTACCGATACGTGTAGCGGTATTCTGTTTGTTCGTTTTCTCATCACGAATCTGTATTGCCAGTTGTTTTAGTTCTTCGAATGTTTTTGTTGCCATAATCTTGAGTTTTTTACGAAGTAAACTTACCGAGTTATACTACAAAAAGACATAAAAGGCTTTAAAAAGAGTACCTATTCTTATTTCTCCAATGAGAACCCCAAAGACGATTTCTCAACGATGTTCCTCTTACTTTCTCATTATATTCGATAGCATCAATAATCAATCCACAAAATTCTTCTGAATACATAAAAGCCATCTGTTCCTTTAATACCATAACTGAAGCATAGTACGGACGTGAGAACCATTCTCGTGGATACCTCGCTTTACCTGAAGTATAACCGCCTCCCCAACCTGGACCTCTTTTACGTGGAACATCCAGCCTATTTTCCTCTCGATATCTATAATCTAATATCTCAAGATAACCTTGATTCCCTCTTTTATATCCTACCCCTGTACCACAATCCTGATATATACCATACTCCATGAACTTGTGTTGTATGGTTGCAAAGTCTGTTGATCCAGAAACATTTTCTGTAATTTGCCGATGTAAAGTATATGTATCTATTACATGTAATCTCTCTATCTTCTCGCGCCAAATATTAACCATCATCTCAGACCATGCGTTCATGTATTTTAAACGGTCTTCAGGGGTGGCATTTTCTGCCATTTGCTGTTTCTTCTCTGAATCAAGACTGTGCCATCCTGTATTCATTCCATGCCATCCTCTAGCCATCCCATTCGTCCTCCTTATAACACAGATCAGTCGGTTCTGTCAGTTCGGCTATGAAGTACAAGCCGGTACAGCCGGATATGAAATACTCACCCAGTTCACGGGTGTAGATTCTGGACACATTCAGGAAAGATAAGTCCAGATCTTCGTATATGTATTTATCACGGATCATACGGGAATGGAATTGTCGGAAGAGTTGCCGACAGATATCCAGCTTTGCCGCACGATCGGTCATGTCATCGTAGCGGTAACGGATCAGAAGAAACACCGTGAAGGTGCGCTTCTTGAACCAGCCGCCTCCGATTTGTTCGGTGGCTGCGTCGTTGGTATCGTCGACACAGACGAAAGCAGACTGTTTCCGGAAATTGTCGAGTACATCCTGGAGTGAATTGATACCGCTGCAGGAACATGGAAAGAATGAGTTGGCTTTGGCCAGCTTGTTCTTTTCGGCCAGCTCTTTAAAGTAGGCGTGGCCGTCAAAGAATTTACTTGTGTCCATTTTGTTTTGATTTTAGAATTTGAATATCGTGTGCTTTGGCATCCAGCTCGGTCAGGGCCCGCCAGCAGTCCATCTGCAGGACTTCCTTTTCTTTCGTCACGTCGCCGCCAGTTAGTGCCCGGATCTGGGCGTTCATTGCGCCCATCAGGTCGGGCAGTTCCGGCTGATCAGCGTCGGTCCTCTGGTGGAACGGCTGGAAGAAATGGGGAAAAAGGGAGGCGAAGTACAGTTTGATGCTTCCCCACCATAGGAATACGGAAATCAGTTCGTACTCCTTGATGCGGGAAAAGGCGGCTTTCAGTGAGCCTCTGGCACCCAGTTTCTTCTTGTATAGGAAACCATATAGGGCTTTGAGCTGGGAAACGTCCTGCGAATACAGGTAGCCCTGGTAGTGGTTCTCACAACAAAGGTAATCTTCGAAACTCAGGCCGTGCAGCATTGCATCGATGGCATACCGACCTCCTATTCTGTCCAGCCGGACGGGATAAGCGTTGGGTTCGGAGATGAAATCAATCTGCCGGAGGAAGCTGCGTATTTGCCAGTCCTGAAGGATGAACCTCAGTTTCTTACGCCAGTTCAGGCGGAACGTACAGAGCCATCCTCCTTTCACTCGCTTCCGGACACGGATTCCGGTGAAGCGCATGAAGACGTAAGTCTTAGCCTTGACCGGAGAAAACAGGGTGATGACCAGGAATACGTACCGAAGCTGTTCCTGATTGAGCTGCTGCCAGGAAGTGGGGAACCGGAAGTCGAGGATTCTACCCCCAAAAGTATGTGGAATCATCTTTTTCATTCTGATAAGTCTGGAAATGTTTGACTTTGTAGGCCTCGGAGTCCTTGTAGCTGGTGAATACCTCTACTTTGGATTCTGCGTAGTTCTCGATGCGTTCCAGCATGCTCTTTGCTGCCGACCAGTTCTTTGCGATGCAGAAGCCGATGAACTTGCACATGTAGTCGGCCATGGCAGACTCTTCTTTGGTGAACGCATTGTGCCGGGCCTGTTCAAGGATGTGGTCGAAGAACTCGGCCGACACGTGCTGCCGTATCTTTTCTTCTGCCTGGTACATCTTTGTCCGGAACTCGAGCAGCTTGGAACGGTGTACGTCTGCTGAAGGAAAATCAACGTACATCTTCAGTTGTTTGGCTGTATACATCAGGTTCGGGATGTTGATACGGGCCTGTGCTGTATCTGCCCAGCTGGTACCGACCAGCAGCTCCAGGCATCGGTCGTAGGTATCTTCGGCTGCGTTGGTGACTTGCTGCAGCAGGTTCTTCACTCTGTCGGCCGAAGCCGGGGCCAGATTCTGGTTAGACACCACACCGAAGCCGGTGGGAGTCAGTACCAGGTCGAGTTGTGGTATCTGCTCCTGATAGGTACGCAGACAAACCAGTTTTGTGACCGCCTGCTCGAGTCCGGGAACAGTATCTAATTTGTCTGCCATATCGCCCAGCAGCACGCAGTTGATGCTTTGAAGCGTGTCGTCCAGGTGAGGAGCAATCATATCATACACCTCTGCCGTGGAATGGGTGGCAGAGGAACAAATCTTCTCGAAAATCTCTTGTGAAAATGTGATAGCCATATTGATTCGTTTTAGGATTTGTTTTCAAGGTCTGAAGCTGTCTTCTGTTTGGCGTCGGTGTTCTGGTCGAGGGTGGTGAGCAGCACCATGGGCACATCCGGATACACCTTCTCACTCCATCCGTTGTACTCGATGACGATGTTATGCGGGATGTTCATCAGGTCGTGGAAAGGAATCTCCAGTGCCTGCTTGAGCGTGAACAGCTCGCGCTTGTCTGAACCGGAGTTGTTACTCTGTCCCTTGCCAGGCGTGGCACCTACCAGGTTGGGATGGATGTTGTCGCCGTAGCAGGTGATATTACTGGCTTCCTGGATGTCTTCGCTCCAGTCACCGCCTTCCTTGCCGGTCTCCACCACATTGATGCGTACCATCCGGACCTCACGGCCATTCGGGTCGATGTAGTATCCGGTAATCCAAACTTTGCCGCTGTTTTCAATTCCGGAAACAAAGTTCTTGATGTTTTCCTTCTCCTTTTTGATACGCTCCATCTTTTTCAGCGGGTCGGTAATATGCTCTTCCGCACAGATGTTACTCCAGTAGTCCTTGTGTACTTCGACCTGGTACTTTACGCTGGCATGGTTGCGGAGCTTCGATTTCTTGCCTTTCCCAATCAATCGCTTGATGTCGTACCAGTCGCCCCGGAAAATGCTGGTGTAGTAGGGGATGGGGTAATACTGGAAGCCAGGTGTGGGGAAGCGCACAAGAATAGCGAATTTACGGTCTTCTGTACGGACTCTTGTTTCACCATCGCGTCCAGGTTCACGCCCCATGAGTACCATCAGGTCGCCCAGCGGGTCGCGCGGATCCAGCAGACGGATGACTTCGTAGTCTTCCGGACGAAGTGAAGCGTTTTCGCGGAAATTGGCATAAATCACGTGATTGATTTTGCCCCTTCTAGCCTGTTGGAAACGGCAGTAGCAGGCCTCTTTGTGAATGAGCCGGTTGATTCTTTTGCCGTCCCTGGAAAGAATGATGACCGACACGCAGAAAAAGAAATACTTCATGTCTGTAGCCTGCTCGAGCTGGAATAGCGGGAGGCTGTTGTGAATCAGCCAGCGCTTGATTTCGGGATGGGTTGTCGGCTGTCTGGTGTCTACGTCTATGTACTTCAGTCCGGCACCGTAACAGGTGATGACGTTGAACAACTTATTTTGACTCATCACTTCGTCGATGCCTATCATCTTGATGATATTAAATGGAAGCTGGTTGTCTTCACCGAAATTGACATACGCCATGCCTTTCCGGCCGGGAACAGGCGTAGTCTTTACATTTGCATCTTCATCGAATACCAGGCTGCTGTCTTCTACGGAAGCCATTTCTGTGGCCACGTTGGAAACCTCGATGTCGAATATCTCACCAGGCATGAAGTCGCCGTCGTATTGCAGGATTGTCTTGTCCATATTAAAGGTAAATTGTCATGTTGTTAATTTCGAAAAGGGATATGTCGCGGAAGGAACGAATTAAGCCGGATGCCGGGAGGCGAACCCGATGGAGTCCTTGTCGCCAGTGCGAGCCGACGCACACCGCGCCTTTGTATTCCAGAATGTCACCTGTGCTGAGCTTCCATAGCTTCAGGTTGCAGGGCTGCCCGGACTCGAGCAGCCTTAATGCGTCTTTGATATGTATTACGTTCATAAGCTTTAATTGTATGTGTCATCGAATGAGTCGTCGAAAATGTCCGGAAGCAGACGGAGCCGCTGCTGGTACCGGGATGCGAAGATGTAGGAAACAGTGAAAGCAAACAGTCCGTCGTCTTCATCGCTCCGGCTGGTATTGCTTTCGGTGATGGTTATCGGGATGTCGCCTGATTCATCCATCAGCCAGACTTCGGTAGCCCTTGCCACATCGTCGGCCAGGTTGAACATGCCTTCGGGGATGTAACCTGTATTGAGTGTGTGCTTGCGCTGCTCGTCTACGTAATAGTTCTTGTATTGCCCGGCGAAGTAAGCTGCACTCCGGGTCAGTTCCGGCTCTACCGTATCTCCGCCCACAAAGTAGAATGTCTCGACACATCCGAACGAGTTCCGGAACTTCAGGCCGACGGATTCCGGTTCGTCCTGGTCTACGCGGAAAGTCTGCTTCCGGGCACCGGCCAGGATGGTGTACCGCAACAGCCGGTAGCCGGACTGGGTAAATCGGGAAGGGGATACGTCTATAGAGCAGATACCGTAGTCGGCCACATTGCCCAGTGAACGCGTCGATTTGAGAAGCTGGTTCTGGTCGTTGACGAAGACACATTCTGCCGTCACGGGAATAGTTGTGCCGCTTGAAGACAAACTTCCGGTAGTAAGATAGAGGGTTTCCGTGCGGTTGAAAGAGGTTATTTTGTCACGCCCTGCCAAGGTCGTCAGGAAATAGTTCGTCACGAAATCTACTCCGCTGCAGGGGATGATGGGACGGCATAACAGCACCGTGAAGGTCTTGCTGATGGTGGTTTCACTGGAAGCAGATACCTCGTAGCTGAACTGAAGCATCGGTGAACCGATAAGGTAAGGCTCCATGAGGGAAAACAAATCAAGAATGTGTATCTGGTTGTTGGCATCCTGAGTATAGGTTTCTTGCAGAATGACCGTATTTGCTTGCTTCAGCACAAAGGTTACCCTTTTGTCTGCGCTGATTGTGAAGTTGTCCAGCTGTGAGGACAGGACGAAATCGGGTATATCTTGTGGAATAGTGAGCATAAATCTTTGTTTTTCTCAAAGATACCCGGCTCCGGAAAGGGGTAAAAAGACAAAAGGTGCAGCGTCCTCACGACGCCACACCTCGATATAAATGTAGAAAAAATGTAATCATCTAAAAGCTTGCGCAGTCTATCTGCGCTGCATTATCCATGCCGGTTTCCCTTCTGGATTAATTGCTATCTTAAAACCTATTTTGAGTAAGTTGAACGTTATATCGTTAATACTTATATCGACCATTTCACTCAACTCGTCTTGTATCTGTTGCGATGTCTTAAATACTGTATAATCTGTAACTTCCTTAGCTGGAAGCCATTGTTCGCAATATTGCTGAAGAACTAAAACATCAAAATTTACCGCTTCTTCCATTTGTCTCCTCCTTTCTGTCATTAAGGGCAATACCCATTATCTTGTATAAATCTTCGAACTCCTCTCTCTGGCACATGATGCTATCACAACCATTCATACATATCTGGAATTCTTCGATGAATAGCCCATTCTTATTGTAATAAGAAGTCTTCTGTACTCTGAAAACCGCTTTTTCTACATTGTCATCCATTATAAACCTCCTTTCTTGCAAAGTAAGATGGAACAGGCAAACCAGCAGAGGCAGGCAATGGCGGCCAGCCAATGGGTGAATACGGAACAGGTTAGGATACAGAAAGAAGCCAGTGCTTGGGAAATGAGTACAGCCTGGCGGTTGGAAACTTTCTCTTCCATGATGGAGGAGAACAATACATTTTCACGGTTAAGCCATAACGATATACGGCTTTCTCTTGCCTGGCTTGCAGGCAATGCGATTTGATTTTTCATTTTGGAGATCAATTAAAATGAAACAATATGTTGGTTAATATTACGGGAAAGGAAACAAAAAAGGTTCCGCTTTCCCGTTGATCTCCACCTTGTGCAGGCAGTGGGCGCATTAACGCTCCACACGGGGGTCGGAACCCTATGGGTATATAAACAATGCTATGGACATAAAAAATGCCCGCAGCAAAGATATTTGGCGAGCCATCGTCGCCTACACAAAATGGAGATCGATACAAATATGAGGATTTATTTTGGAATAACAAAAATTATGGCAAAAAAATTCCTTGTTATTCGATTTTGAATGACAAGGAGTTTTGTATGGAATGTCAGTTTATTTAAAGAAGAATGAACTGATATTTGAGGTTGGATACACTTTACTATATAATAATACCAAGGTTCTCCAGTTCTTTTAGGTATTTTTCCTTAAATACAGAGTCTTTACTTTTTAAAAAATCATATTTAGTTTGAATCTTATCACGAATTATACGATACTCTTCACCATCAGGATCTAAATCTCTCATCTTTTTCTTGTTGGCAGAAATAAAGGTCCTGGCTGCATTTATAAGTTTTTGTTCTTCAGACGGGTATCCATTATTACTGGTCTTTTCTACTTTTTTTGCCCACTGTAGAAACTTTTCTTCGACTTTATTTTTTAGAGTATTTAATTCCGCTTCGCTGAAAAATTCTATTTCCATTAAAACTTCATTTTTTATACCGATGGAATACTTTCTAAAATAATTTTCTTCTTCTCCCTTAGGTATATGAGAAACAGCCCCATCCTGTTCATGATATTTTCTAAAATAACGAACCCGTAAAGGAGATATTATAATATTACTATCATGATAAACCTTAATATTCAATTTTAGATTCTTGTCTTCATCAGCAAGAGCATTTAAAGAGAAACTACTATTACTTTCATTTGTTTTATTATTGTTTGTAATATCGTCAGGAATACGTGCGTCAAAAGGCAGAAAAGCATTTGCATATATAAACGGTATATCGTCATTAGTTACTTTAGATACAATACATTTATATATTTTGTCCTTATATACAAAGAAGCACATGGAATACTTTTTCTCTACATAACCAATATGATGTCCATCGGAAGTTAATACCATCATTGCAAATGTGTCATGGTCATTGTTTGGCTCATGGATTAAAGTCAGTTCATCGCCTACTTGAACATTTTTTGCAGCATTAATATTAGCTTGAGAGCGATAGGATGTACCCTTCACTGCAAAATTTACTTTTTTTGCAGTGGAAGGTATTTCATTAGTTTTTTGTATATTAGATACATGATTTAATTGCTTCTTCCTGTCATTATCATGGTTTAAAGTATTTTCACTCGTTTTATTAGCATTGTTATTTGAAGAGTTGTTCGATTTCTTCAAATAAGCGATAAATATAAATCCTACTAAAAATATTATAAGGATAACTCCAATCATACTTGTTTATATTTCAAAATAAGTTCTGTTGCTGTGGTTCCTTAGTCGATTCCTTATATTTCTTTATTAAATCTAACATCACTTGATCCTTTTTGATCGAGTCTTCAATCCTTTCATTTAAGTCAACTGTATTATCCTTCTCCTTCAGGTCCTTTTGATTCTGCCGGATCCTCCCGTTGGCACGATCCTTTAAATAATCCAACAAAAGATTCTCGGTTGTAAACTTCAACTTACGATATGGAGTATTACTTGCATTGATGGCATCCTCCAGTATCTGAAAGAATTCATCCTTCTCCCCACTCTTGAATTTGTCCATCAAATAATTAGAAACAATAACGACATCAATATCCTTATTGAAATCATTCATACGTGCATATCCGCCAATGTTTCCTAACATCTGCATAAAAATATCCTGTCTACCAGACAAACCTGAGGATATAAAAATTTCACGTCCATAATATTTAATATCAAGACTATCCATAAAAATTTTGAACCATAAAGCATCATAGGTTAGGTTCACACTTTCTTTTTTTGCTGCCATATTTCAGTTTTTATTTAGTTCATTCATAATTTCACATAATTCTTTCTCGTAAATGAGCCGGATGTTCTTCCCTTTTGCATTGAGTTCTTCAATCTTCTTGAGTTTAGACGGGCCAGCTCCTTCTCCAACAATGACAATATTTGTTTTGCCTGATATCGTCGTATTTATGTCTGCACCGAATGATTTCAGGATAGAACCGAGCTCATCACGGTCGGGGTAGGCACAAAAGACACCTGTAATCACTACTTTCTTTTGAAAGAAAATCGTATCCTTGTTTTCTACGTCTTCCTCGGACAAAGGCATCAGGGTGTCATGGTCGTACTTGCGAGCTTCCTTATTTGCCATCACTTCCTTCAGGTCGTAGTGAGCTAGGTCTTTTGCCAGATGTCCCTGATAGCAAAGGTAGAGTTTTGCACAGGCTTCCGCATCAGCCAATGCATCATGATGGTTGACAAGCTGGATACCGTTTTCTTCACAGCATATTTTCAGTCCTTTTCCATATAGTTCCAGCGTATCAATGTAATGTGTCAGGTCAATCCCGGTCAGTCCAGAGTATTCCATACAGTTCCTGAAAACGTTGATGTCTATGGAACTGTTATGACATACAATCGGAAGATCTTCAATGAATGATTTTAGTAACGGGAACAGTTCGGAAAAGGAGGGAGCATCTGCTACCATCTCATCTGTCAGTCCGTGTACATGAGTGTTGCGTTCGGTTCTGGAGTCAGGTATCGGTTTGATAAGTGAGTAGAACTTCTGGCTGATAACCCCATTATGGACTCTTACAAGTCCTATGGCGCATGCACTGGTCAATTCCGGTGTCATGGTTTCAAAATCTATTGCGACAAAATCTTGTGTTTCCATTTGTGTCTATTAAATTTATTATAAAAATAATAGTCCAAATGTAATAAAATGTTTAGAAGAGGGCAAAAAATAAGCGGAAACTTTGAGGGAGTTTCCGCTGGAGAAATTTATTCGTTTTCAATCTCATCTTCAGTCATAAATCGGTTCTTTAAATCATCTTCGGATTTCAACCTGATATCTGGGAAAAATAAGGCATGACTCACATGCAATAAATTTTCCTTATTAAGATTCTCAAAAACGTTATATCTTGCATACAAGGCTCTTGCTTTTGGGAACAATAGCATATTATAATATAAAATAACTAGTTCAGAAGAAGAGGTACCCGACTGAATAAATGATAAATAGTTACTTATTTTATGTTTTATTTCCAGTCGCTTTTCTAGTTCATCTTCACCAATACCAGATAAAAGTTTATTATTATAATCATCCAAAAACTTTACTAAGTTATAAAAATGTCGGCAATAATGACTTAAACAAAATTCATATCTTGAATAAAGTAACCAATATAAGTATGTAACTTTCTTTGTTATATCCTCTTTTCTTCTTTTTTGATTAAAATAGTCAATGTCAATGAGGTAACAAATACTTAAATATTGTAGCTTGGTCCGAAATTTTAACTCCTCTAGTCCTTGCATGTCATAAAAGTAAGTATTTTCATTAAACTCATGACTCCTATTAAAAAGTTCTAATTCTGCTTGCAATGAATCTAATGTACAGTACTGCGAATCATAGTGTAATATAAAATAATACAGACGACCTAATTCAGATTTGGCAAAAGCAAAAAAGTTTACTCCATGTTTTTCTCCTTTTATTTCTTCTATTCTAGAATAGTTATCGATATTTATCCAATAGAAATAAGCATGAATACTATTCCTTATATTTTCCTGAGCCTTTAATAAGTTGAAGAAAGTTCCTTCAAACATTTGTTGATCAAGAAGCTTTTGACTAGTAGCCATTTCCTCTCTTTGGCTTTTTAGTTCTTGTTGTTGCAGTTTTAAAGCACTAAAATATAAGAAAACTCCGGCTAGAGCCCAAACAGAGCCAATAACTCCACCAATGAAATCACCTACCTGTCCGGTTTGAGCCATTTCCTCAGGAGTTAATTTACCACCAATATTATAGGTCTCACTTATGAGAAATAAGAATTTACCTAAAACGAATAACCCTATAATAATACAAACATAAGCAATACAGAGTATAGGATTTCTATGTTTTAACCAACTTATAAATTCCCTCATTTTATTAAATGCACTATAAAAATTATAGTCCAAATGTAATAAAATATTGAGAGGAGGGCAAAAAATAAGCGGAAACTTTTTGGAGAGTTTCCGCTGAAACAAATTATAAAATTGTATTACTTTTTCTTCCTATTTATTAGCTTTAGAAATCTATTTTAATTAATTCCTTCCAATTTTTGATAAAAATACCTATGTCGAGATTGTTCATAAAATATACATAAAATCGAAGAATAACGTAATATAAAACTTTTTAATCCTTATCTTTTTTCGTTATACGTCGCAAATTCAAGGATGTTATTCTTGGAATTCGACAATTTCTTGAAAATACAATATATTCTGTTCCTTTACCTACCGTTGCAGCGCTATAATTTAGATTATATGTAAACATCCGATAATCTTTATAGAGTTCACGTATAAAACAATGTTTATCATATGTTACCACCCATTTTGCCTTATCAATAGTTGATATCGCTTGGAAAATATCACGATGATCACCCTCATCATAATAGTTCATGTACAAACCTTTTCCTTTCTCAAAATAAGGAGGATCAAAATAAAAGAAAGAATGTTGATCCAATACATTCTTGAGAGAATATACCAAGTCAACAGCATCCATATTATGAAGTTCAATTCTATCAGAAAAGGCCGCAATGTCTGTTATACGATTGATAAGGTCTTTTTTATTATACCGTGCATCAATCAAAAAATTACCCGTTTGTTCCTTGCCTCCAATAACCCCCCCCTTGATGATACCAGATCTGTTTGTCCTATTTAAAAAGAAAGTAGAAAAACCCAAAGTCAATAGATCTTCATTTTCTTTATTCATTTGGATTTCTCTCTGTTTATACCAGGTTTCCATTGATACGGGTGTATTCTCAATTATCCTACAGAGGGCATCAGCCTCATGAAGTACCGAATACCAAAAAGCGAATAATGAGCGATCCTTATCATTGATCACGGCCTTATTGATAAGATTATTCATTAACAAATACAAAGCAACAGATCCCCCACCTACATAAGGCTCTATGTATGTTCCTCCTATCAAGTTATTCTTCTCGAACAACTCGACAAAAAAGGTGGATATTTTTCCTTTTCCACCTGGATAACGTAGGGGAGAATAATACTTCATATCTTCAAATTTTTCACAAAGGTAAGATTAATTTCAATTAAAATCATCAACGCATGTACGAATAATTTCCGAAAGCCAATGCTGAATCCGAGTAAACAAATCATTATCTAAAGATTCCGGTAAATAATCCATGATCCTACATCTGTCAAAGAATATACCCCCATTTCTATATAATTCTTCCCATCCTTCTTTACAAGACGCTGCCACAAAAAACATTCTTATAGGAGGAACAAAAGGATTTAGCGTTGTATAAGAACCCAAAAACGCCA
The DNA here is from genome assembly GCF_037890145.1 of Phocaeicola sp. HCN-6420. Lineage (NCBI taxonomy): Bacteria > Pseudomonadati > Bacteroidota > Bacteroidia > Bacteroidales > Bacteroidaceae > Phocaeicola > Phocaeicola sp. HCN-6420. Next base: position 25,578 of record NZ_JBBKBJ010000032.1, on the reverse strand, counting down.
TTGGATTCATTTGAGAAACATAATCTTCCCAAGAACTACCTGTTTTACATTGTCCCATACCTATAAATTGGCTAGCTCTTTTATCGGAAAAGGGTTTCCACACTACTATATCAAGTTTACCATCCTTTTGCCGTCTCTGGCTACCGGCAGGTTCCTTATATTCACCCCCTTCATTCAACTCCGCTAAAAGCCTTTCCACTTTTTCTTTAAAAGATAACCGACCATTAGATCCAGTACCAAAAATCATAGATTTAGTATTATTACCAAAATAAGCTTTTGCTATGATCTCAGATATTTCTTCAAATAATAATGTACCATCTATATCACCCATAATACGTTTACTACCCATATTCCATAATGTAGCGAATAAAAGATATGAATAGATGTTGGTAATCAAAGGTGTACTATCTTCTAAAGTTATAGACCGATATTCAACTCTAAATGGATATTTCTGATTGCATCTCCTTTTTCGACTTTCAATTTCTTGTAACGCTTCTTCCAATTTATTCATAATTCGGTCATCATCATCAATAATTCCGTCAAAATCTAGCTCGTCAGAACCACCAGACATTGCATTACGGGCTGATAATAGTGAATACGAATGACTATCACTTAAAATACAACGAGCTTCTAGAAAATCAGCAATATCTGTTATGCTAGATGAAATACTAGGTACTTCTATCATAATTATTCTTCAATTTATTCAGAAACACGTTTTTTCTTTTTCTTCCCTTCTTTTTCTTGCTGAATTTCCTCAATACTACTATATAATCTGTCTGCTGTGTCAGCTACTGTTCCACATAATTTTAAAGTCTCCATATCACCCTGATAGTAAGATATCTTGGAGAATGCTTTCTGTAAAGAAACTTTAGCATCCACTAGTGATTTATATAAAACATCACCACCATCCTGACTTAAATCATATGCAACTGACAAATCATTTTTAGAACGTAATGCTGCCGTTGCTTCACGATTACGAAGAACACTATTTAAAATCTTTAAATCTGGATTTTGGCTTTCTACTACAGGTCTAATATTCTTTGAATCACTACCATATAACCAAAACATAATTTCTTCAAGATGATCAAGCTTATCATGAGGTACAATACTTTCAGGGTTATCTGTTCCCTTTAAACCTAAATATTCTTGATAACCTTCATACCCTAGAGCTGTATATATATGAGAAAAAAAGACTCTTTTATGATAAACATCTCCTATCTTAAAACTAGTTTCTTTATCTGCCTGTTGTAAAATCATTAAACCTTGATATAATTTAAGAACTGTTTTATTTGCATCACCAATCTGTTGTGCAATATCCTCTAAAGATATACCAAAGTCTTTATGTACTGATGCTATATACTGAGCTTTTGCGTATGACCCCCATTTAGCTGCTCCATTTACATGTTTAAAACCAATATAGCGCCATGCTTCTTTCCTATCCTCAAGAATTATAACAGGTAGACTATTCTCTAATTGTTCACGTAATTGATCAGTTATTTTCACTTTAAACTTATTCATTCCCGAATTGTTAATTATATCCGGATTTAGAATAGCCTTCACTGCTGCCAAACGACGATTTCCTTCAACAATAACCAAAACATCCTGTTCTCTGACCGCATACATGGCTTCATTTTCAAAAAAGCCATGAGCCAATATAGACATAACGATTTCATTAACAGCCATTGCATCCCAAAGAATATTTATTATTTCAGCCTCTGATGTTTTGGGTGTTATTTGGAACTCTACTAACCGAGGATTCTTATAGTCAAAATGTAATTGATCTGCCCTATATTGTTTTATATTAGCCATATACTATATCATAAAAAAGATGAATCTTACTATAATATGAAAATAAATACATGGTCTTCCACATACTTATTACATAAGTTATAGCAAATATAGATATAAATATCTATACTCAAAATAATAAATGCATTATTTCTCATGGCCTAGAATCCTGTCAAACCATACATATTCGCCGATTTCAGGCGTAGAAAACAAAATACCTTATTCCCCGCCGCCCGATTTTGCCGCCAACGAAGTGACAAAGCGGTAAAATCGGGCGGCGGGCGGCTGTTACGCTACCCACCTCCCTAAAAAGCTGCTACAGCCGATTACAGCCCCTACAAACGTCCTTCGTCCTCATAACTAAAGTATTCCTTATCGCCATAAACGATATGGTCTAAGAGTTTTATATTCATAGTATTGCCTGCATTCTTCAAACATTCAGTCAGACGGTTATCGTCATTACTGGGTCGGCTGTTTCCTGACGGGTGATTGTGGCAAAGTATCAGTGACGTGGCGTTACATTTCAGAGCTTCACGCAAAATCACTCTTACATCTACCTGCGTACTGGTTATACCTCCTACAGAGATACGTTGTTTTCTGACAACATGGTTAGACTGGTTCAAGTAAATAGCCCAACATTCCTCTACTTCCAAATCTTCCATATAAGGTTTCATCAGGTTATAGATGTCCTCACTATGCCGGATAATTACCCTGCTACTCCTGCGGTCTATGATACGTTTGTAAAGTTCAATCACGGCGAGAGCCATGTCCCTGCGTGCCGGCGTCAAAAGCTGACAAACATCTTCTATCGACACATTGTCGCCACGCAATAACATCTCATTAACTCGTTTACTGGTTTCTCTGTTGTTCGTCAACTGATAGACTACTTCACTATCTGACAAATGTCTGCACTCTCCACAAAGTTCAAATAAATCTTTCATAATGTTGGTTATTAAATTGTTATACAAATAAGGTTCTTGCTAAAAACATACCTCCCAAAACTGAAGCTCCCAGCGTTTCAAGATGGCAAGCAAAACGGGCGTAGGAATAACCTCGAGTAATTACATCGTCAAAAACGAGTACTTTCTTTCCCTTGAAAAACTCCTTGTCGAAATTGACTACCTGCACATTATTGACGTGCTTTCCTGACTTGCTCTCATGGATTGCCAGCCGTTCACCTTCTACCGTGATATGGTCGTATGCACTGACTGCACCCGACAACCGTGCGACTTCCTCTGAAAACTGCTTATATCGGATTTCATTTTTCCGTTGGCTACTGGCAGGAATACAAGCAAACACGATGTCACTTGCTTCGTTACCGTACTGCTCACGGATTTTCTTGGCAACAAGCTGGGCGGCAGAAATGGCACATTTCCCATCCTTAAAAGCCCATACAAAGTTTCTCACCTGCCAATCTCTTGAACTGGCTTTATATTTTGTCGGCAGGTAGTCAAAGAAGTTGAACATGTACTTTCTGCACTGATTTAGCATGGATTCAGTAAAGGTTTTCATGGTCTTAAAATTTATTCTGGTGCCGAGCTCGGGAGTTGAGCCTTTATTTCTGCTCTTCCTGCTCTGAGCTTTTTTTTATTCCGTTCGCTGTCGCTACGGTTTGTTTTCGCCTTTTACACCTGCCAGCAAAGGTGTTCCGAAGCGTATAAAGACAAGTTTTCACGAAAAGCAGAGCCTTGAATACTACCTGAGTCCTGTGAGGGTGGAGATTTTTTCGAGAACAGCGCCTGAACTTGGCATACGAAGCGGAACATTTACCTTTGCAGGTACAAAAGGCATAAACCATAGCGGAAGTGATACCGAATTATTGGCGAAGAGCAGACAAAGAAGAGCAGTCAAACAATACATAGCTTTAGCTATACCGCCAGTAGGGAGAGCAACGGGGCGGGTGGGCCGCTGCGTGAACGCCATCGCCAGCCAGAAAGACTATCGAGTGTCTTTCTACCTTTCTACCCGATGAATTTTGGGAATTTCTCGGGTGCCAGCAGATTGTGTAGCAGCAAATTAGCAAACAAAAACAGGCTTAAACAGGCGGATTTATTCTGATTTTCCGCTCATCCGATACAAAAACAGCACACAATCAATCGATTATCCTCTCAAAATACCGCATTTTATGCGGACGTCGGTTTTCCGACCCCCCACCGCCCTACGCCATAAACCTAATTAGCACCTTTGATAAAAGCGGAATATGTAACGGCACAAACGTCCACACGCACGGTACACGCTATCGCACGCATAAAAAACAGCCCCGACAACCATTCGCACGGTCGCCAGGGCTATACCTTAATATAAAACTAATTAGCTATTGAAACTTACATTGATGATGTCACAAAGATATCGTCAGTCATCTGAGGGAAACGCTCACAACCGATACATAGCGTATCGAAAGCATCCGAACCGTCCGTTCTTGCCTGAAGCTGGTCTTCTTCTGTTTCAGCCAGCTTCTCCCCTCGCTTATCCTTACCACCATTATACACACCAGCTGTCTGTACAGAGATAAGCAGATCTTCGTTGTTCTGTTCGTTGAAGAATGGAATGAGCTTTGCCTTCCCTGCAAACATACGATTGATTAGCAGCCACTTCTCTATGTGTTTCATCGGGGGGCCTATATAGACGGAATTAACTTCCCAACCTCTATCCTTGAAAGCACGCTCGACGACGTAATGAAAGTCTTCGTCATTGACCGCATAGTTTGATCCCAGGGCCGTACTGTCGTAATAGAAGATAACCTCCTTACGTCGCTGATGCCGGTAATACTTGCAGAAGTCATCCACCAGGGCCTCGAGCTTGCGCTCATACTTTACCCAGAAAGACTTAATCACCTTCAGCCGGTTCCGGTCCGGCTGACCGGCCACCAGCCAGTTGATGTTAGCATTAAAGTCGAAGGCAATGCAGATAGGTTTATCTCGATCCAGATCAGCATCCATCAAACACGATGGCTCCTTGATTTTGTCGAACTGATATTCCAGGCTGTCCAGGTAACTAAAGTCTGTAGCGTTGTACTTGTGTCCTTCCGTCATACTGGAATAAAATCCGTCCTTGCTGATACCGATACGCCTGCATAGGATAGCAGTCTGAAAGGTAAGCGGAGGAAGATCACGCTTCATCTGGTTGATGAATGCTTCGCCCAGCAGCTGCATATTCTCGATTGTGGAGAACTCACGATATAAAACAGCAACAGAACCCATCCGACATACATCACGGTTCAGGGTGCGCAGATAGTCTTTCAGATATAAAGGTACAGGTTCAGATTTAGCCTGAAGGTCACGGATTCGTTTCTTTGTTCGCCAAATCTCATGCACTGTCGCCTGGATGACTTCAATCAGTTCCGGATCGCATTTCTTCTCGTAATCCAGAAACCAGGAACCTTTCTTCGTCACCGGCATATCAGAAGTAATCAGCATGCCGTGATGAAAGTAGTGATGACCGAAGTATTGTTTGTTACCTCGGTTCGCCGGAAGGGTTTCATCCTTCAACTGCTCGAAGTCAATATACTTTGCTTCGTCGATGTCGAGATAATCAAGGGAGAAGGAGTTGGAGGTTCCGGAACGGTCCTGGCTGATGATGTAGCCGATGGATCCGTTGTAGAATGAAATCACATTCTCCCAGTTGTCAGGCTGGAAGATAGGTTCACCCCACCCCCACGACTTCGGCGGCTTCTTTCCGATGGTCCAGTGCACATCACGTTTGAATCCCCATCGCTGCCAGTGGATCAGCATGGACGGGATGGTGTTGGTGAGGGCACGTTTGCAATTGGCCGCCACAAAGCCGGTGATGCTTCCGGGCATACGCTGCATGTTACGCAGGTTGATAGCGGCATGAATCGGACCTTTACCCCACCCACGTCCGGCACACAATACGATATCTTTAGCTGGAGTGAAAAGAACTTGCTGCTGGGTTTCGTGGAAGTACTCTCTCATGGTTTAGGTTCCTCTTGTGTTGTTTTCGGATTGAAGATATCGTCTTCGTTGAAGTCTGCATCTTCGAACTGGATGTCCTGGATATCTTCATTCATGTATTGTTTGATCTTATCCGCAATGCGTTGCCGGATATTCGGTATCGGTTTGATTCCGATAATTGTCGGATCGCTGTCCGGCTGGAACGGCTGCACGACAATCTTGTCGTAGCCTAAATCCTTGGCGTCCTCTTTGTCGAGTTGCATGTACTTGGCGTAATAGTTGTCGCAAGCGGCCATCGCCCTGGCATCCTTCATTCGCTTGGCCATCTCGTAGCTCTCTTCGTTGCGCTGGATGAAGCGGTATCGATGGTAGTCCTTTGTAGCCTTGTTCAGATCACCCAGTAGATATTTGATGAGCCGAATATCTTCGTAAGCAGCTGACTTCTGTATCTGGTATCGCTTCTGTAGCTCCAAAACGATTTCCTGTTCTCGTATGCGCGGATACTGAAGCCAATAATTATACATGTCCCGAAGTCTGAGCAGACGCTGCTGAATGACTTCGGGAATGTTACGCTCTTTCATCTCGTCGACCGAGGCAAAGAGATTTTCTTTTGCAATATCAATTGTTGCGGGTAATGGCATAGTTATAAATCTTCGTCGGAATCCATATCTCGGATATAAGAACCTACCAGCTGTACCGCTAACGGACTACCGGCTTCGGCCAGTTCCAGCTCATTCTGCCGGATCTGCAAAGCTCTTTCGGCTTTCCCCTTACGGTAAGCAATACTGACCGGATGGGACTTGTCGGAAATGATTTCTCGCAGACGGCGTTCGTCTACGTCCATCAGAACAGCGATATCCGACACTGGAGTGAGCATCGTAGCAAGTTCCTTAATTCTGCTAATCTGTGTTGAAGTGAATTCCATTGAGGTGTAGGCTTCGGGTATTAATAATCTCTGAAAACTGGTCTCGTAAAATGAGAAAGATGTCAGGCTGTGTCGTGATCATCGCACATTCTGTCCGGTTGCCTCGCGTCTGGTTCTGACTGGTAACGACTGTAACCATCCAGCGATCGTTCTCTATAAGCAATACCTTGGAATGGTTTTCCATGAGGTACACGTCATCGAATACGGAAGACATAAAGGTGTACAAGTTGACGGTCTTTCGAGCTGCCTTCAGGTCAGCAAGCAGAACGGAGTGAAGGATCATCTTCCGTTTGCGAAGCGAAAACAACCGGCGCAAGAACTCTTCGGATGTAGAAAAGGTGGATACATAGACCTTAGCCGGTCCGGTCTGTGACAGGATGTACTCAAGAACATCAAAAAGCTGAAGCCGGTTATCCAGGTATGCTTGTAACGGCACATCGGATAACGGCTTCAGCAATCGGTTTACATGTTTCATGCTTTCAACCCTAATTCACGTAAGGCATTCACCTGGTCTTCTCCTACGTTGTTTCCAGTAGAAATCAGGAAGTCGTATCTCTGCTGTACCTTAGCCAGCAGCTTCTCGTACTTTTCCTGATCTCCGGATTCTTTCAGCTCTGCCAGTTTCTTTTTGTTGTCTGACAGATAACCGCGGGCTGCACTGACTTTCTTTGCCACTTCAGCCGGATCGTCAGGAGATTCACCTTTTGTCTCTTCGGTACCTTGAGCATCCGGATTGAAATGGTCGTACTTGTCCATGTTATCCCGATATCTGGCATCCAGCTCTTCCAGTTGCTTCAGGTATTCGTACCTGTCGCATGGAAGAGCATCCTTCATGGTTTTCAATGTTTCAAAAGTCTGCTTCAGGCGGAAGTAGATATCCTTATTGTCCTCCCAAAGCTGGCGGATCTCTTCGGGCAATGAATCGTGATCCGCGCGTTTACCCTTTGCGATGGTAGCTTCTTGCGATGTGTCGTCATCGGAACTGATTTCAGGTTGGAAGGTGGCCAGCGTTTCCGCTACTGCCGGAACCAGCTCTTTGTCCATCTTGACTACATCTTGAATCGTCTTGCGGTCCAGACGGATCGCCAGATATTTCTTCAGCTCATACTCAATCTTGCTCGCAAACTTCTGCGGATTGCGGGAAATATTCTGAAACAGAATGCGGTTTCGGGTCAGTTTGAGTACCATTTCCGCACCTTTCATCAGGTCACGCTTAGCCGGCTCCGTATTGAGCCAGCCTTGCATGTCTGTAGTTAACTGTTCATCTATATACATAACTATATTCTCCTTTTAATTAGCCTCCCGGAAGGATGGTACTACCATCTGCTCCGGAAATTTCGCCATCTTCAGTTTCGATTTTACCCGTATAGAATGGTGACGGGCAAATATCTGTACACTGTGCCTCGAGAGTGGTGCCTGCGGTACCGGTATCCCCTTCTCCTGAAGTTTGAGAAATTGTAACAGAAGGATCAAAAGCTTCAGAACCGAGTACACGGAACTTACCATTCTTCTGCTGGCACAGAAAAATCAGCTCATCGACATTAGCCTGACGACAAAAGCCTGACGCTTCTTCGTCAGTACCAGCATGGACCAACGTGGCTTTATTCAGGAAGGTCTTAGATGGAACTTCACCCTGTGACTCTGCACTGATGGACGACTTCGTTGTCAGCAATTCAATGTACTGCCATTTCTTGTCGGCAGCCAAAACAAAGTCACCTTCGTAGGTTGCCAAAGCAGCCATACTCTCTGCCCCGTCAATCGCCGGAAGTGCCGGCCATTTTTCGATCCAACTTTTCGGGATAAAGTATACTTTACGTCTAATACCCGGTGTCGATGTCTGACCTGGACACCAGGAAAGGGACTCGTACATCCCTTTGCTTGTACAATCTACTGCCATAACTTAACCTCCTATTCCAGCGACAACCGGAGTTGAACCGTCGACGGTACCAACCAGCAGACGCTCTTTAGAAATTGTTTCAAATTCAGTACCAAAAAACATGGTAGCGACAAAATCAAGTTTGAACGGATGATGCTTTTCCACCAGAATTGTTTCCTTATCGGCACCATTACCAAAACCTACGAGCATATTGCTTTTTGTCGTAAGGTGAATAAAGGCTGAACCAGCCTTGTTAGCCAAAGGAACCAGTTCGCATCTGTTATTAGAACCTTCAAGGTACGTCTTCTCAAATGAAGTATTATAAGGGACATGACCAGCGGTAGCTTGATAATCATCTACATAGTTGTCATAAACACCCTGAGGAATAAACAGCTTCGTTTGAGTCTCTCGCAAAACAGGATCAGCAGCACGGTAAAACTCCTTTAAAACATCAACGGCGTTATCTTTGCTGATAGCCTCGATAGTAAACATGTTTTTAAGGTCTGCGGAAATTTTTGAAGCATCCATTTCCGTTTTTGTAATGGTATCAAAACCATTAAAAAGGTCTTTTGATTTTGTTCCACCCTCATTACGCTTAGCAGACCATAAAACAGCATTAAGATTAGCACCAAGTTTAGCAGAAAGAAAAGCAAGAACCTGACGGGTGATATCTACATTTTTCAAAGCCTCTCCTTTCGTAATCAGATTACCGTAAATGGTCTGCCATACAGAGTTAGGAGAAAACTTCTTTACTACACTACCGAGAAAGGTTTCTAATGTACGCGGATTGATAGATACTCCATCAGTATCTTCACGTCCTTCGTCATAAGGTCCCAGCTCAATATCGCCAGATAATTCGCCTACCACTTCTTTACCGCGAACACCCGGTCTTTGTGTCATGTGCTGTAATGTTGTACCCAATGCCAGTACCGGCATCATCAGTAATTCTTTTCGATAACGAACAGCCGACTTGGCCAGCTGCTCATCCGTAATTTTTACGTATCCTGTTGTGTCTGCCATCTTATAACAAATCTTTTACGTCGTTAAACAATTCTTTAGCAGTGTTTAGTTTTGCAATGTCGTCATCCTCACCTTCATCACCATTGATGTGTGTGGTTTCCTCACCATCATTTTTTTGCAGGTTTTCATTCTGCTTCTTCAGATCGGCAATCTGATTGTCTTTATCAGAAGATTCCTGCTCCAAATTGGCGATGTGGTCATTGAGGGCCTTGACCTGATCTTCGGTAAGCGTCACCTTACCATCTTTGTCAACTTCCACACCCTCGATTTTCAAGATGGAATTGACTTTCTGATAATCCTTTTTCATTTGTTTTGACTGATTAAGTGATTTATTTTGTGTCTGTGCAGCTTCCGGCTGATGTCCTTTTAAGAACTTATTGAAGAAGTTATTGAACCAGCTGGGAGCTGTATCAGCTTCCGGACTTTGTGCCATGGTATCTATGGCGGGCAATGCCGGCAGGTGGAACATGTTAAACTTTGTCTTCATCGAGTCGTCGAAGTTCAGTTTCGAACCTTCTTCTACAATTTCATCAATAAATCCGTATTCAAGTGCTTCTTGTGCAGTAAGCCAGCGGCCCTCTTTTAAAATAGGAAGAATGTCATCTACCTTTTTCTTGCACTTGTTAGCGTAAAGATTGGCCAGTACCAAATCCATCTTATCATTCTCCAGCTTGTTAGCCTTCAGATCATCAATGAGCTGCTGAATCTGGTCGGCATTGTAATTACCCCAGGCATCTACCCAGTTCGATACTTTGTGGATAAGATAAAACGCATATTTGGACATACATGTTTTCTTGGCTCCAGTAGCCAGAATGGTAGCTGCACTCGCCACATAACCGAAAAGATAGCACGTCACATTACCGTGATCAAGGAACTGCTGCCGGATGTCGAGCGCATCATCCACCGAACCGCCGAGGGATGATATGCGTACATTGACAGGCTTGTTCTTGAAGCCTGACATCTGACTACGGATATAGTTCTTTGAATATCCCCATGGGCCGATGTGTGAATCAATACTAAGGTTATATTCCATATTGTCGAAAATTAGTCTATGCAATATTAACACCTTATATATACTGCATAAAAAGACCTTAATCTAATATGGAAAGCATCGGAATGGTAGAAGTCAGGGTAACAGTAACTGTCACGCCAGACTTTCCGCTGGCTGCGGAAGGAAATGACTCTTCATTTTGAATGACCGGATAAGGCTTGTCTGCGCATCCGATCAGGAACTGGGAGCCGGTGATGGTTGTCACCTTAAAGCAGAACTTCTTGGAACCAGGTAACAGCTTCTCTGTCCGAAACATGGTGAGTTTGGTAGTGAAAACTCGCTGTTTGTTCTCGATTTTGTCGGAAATCTCTACTGAACTCAGCCCGATGGTTGAAATTGGGTTGAATTGTTGATAGACATTCAACCATACTCCACGGTCGGCTATAATGTCTGAATGTTGCAAGTGATAGGCTTCAATACATTCAACTTTTCTAATGTTCTGAATTAAATGTACCATAATTATCATTGTTAGGTTATGCGTGTTCGGTGTTGTACGGTGTTGTTTAAAATCGCCTCACTCGTCCGTGCGATTTCGGGTTAAAGAACCTAAAAAGATACCTTTTTTGTTGTAGGAATCTCTCATACGGTAATATTTCTGACGAACAGTTTCGGAATAATCGTCATCGATACCATGCATTTCGCACCAGGCAGCAATGGTCTTGTTAAGTCCGCAGTTCCGGCGAGTCAGATCGCTGATTTCGTTCCAAAGATTGGCACGAAACAAGTCCTCAATTGTTTCTTTTACGGCAGCTTTAGCTTTTTTGCCGAGGTAATTGTAATACTGTGGAGGTTTAGCTTTGCTGTCGGGTATGCAAATGGCAGTAAGTCCATCGGCTGCCAGCTCCGGACGAATGTCTTCCGGGCGTTTGCGAAGGAAGCGTCGAATCACAGCATTCTCGTTACTTTGTGCCGGAAAAACAACTGGATCGCCTAAAGAATGGACAAGCCATTGCCGAAGGTAAGGCTCCAGACGGAGATAGAAAACAATGCTGCTCATAAGAAAGTAAGTAATATTTATATTTGATTTCAATTATATATACCAAAAATAAGGCTTTTGATATTAGAATCCAAAAGAATTTCTCCAGCTATGACACATATTTTGCCTTCTACACCTTCTACACTTTCTACAAAATCAGATAAATATTGATTATCAATAATTTATGAGATTTTATATTTTCTACAAGTGTAGAAATCTTGTAGAAAATGAAACATTTTGTAGAAGGTTTTATGTTTTTCTTCAATTTGTAGAAAAATGTAGAACGATTGTAGAAGGTATGTAGAATATATAAATACCTCTTTTTCAACACTGTAGAAAGTGTAGAAGGTGTAGAAGCCGTTTTCTTCCCGTGGAAACAGCCTGAGCATCCCAAAGAATGGGTATGAAAATAAAAAAGGCAACCACTTCACAGCGGCTGCCTTTACACTCTCAGACAATCAATTAAAGTTGTAATATCTCATTCATTATCATCCATCAATGCATCACTCTCTTGCCCTTCTACCTCTACCTCAAGATTAATGTTATATGTTTCGCGAATCATGCGATAGTCGAAACAAAGGGCCACATCGGGAGTAGAGGTTTTCTTGTAGGAAATACCTCCGGTAGGTGTTGTTTCCACCTTCTGAACTTCTACACCTCGCTGAATGTTCTTGAAGCGAACAGAATTCTTCTTCCCCATGTACTCCTTGGAGTTCTCCAGGTAATATATAAGCGAACCTTCAGGAAGTATGGAATCTCCTACCTGCTTGCCGAACTTTTTATACAACATGAAGATACGGTTTTTACGCATCATCAGGATAGCTTTTGGTTCCTGGTATTGTTGTTCAATCTTAATCAGGCTGCTTTTGAAACGATTCAGGTATTCAATGCGGTAATCTCCTTCGATGAAGATTTCGCCATCCTGTTGCAAATAGGATACTACATTCCAGAAATTGGCCAGTTCATTATTGCTCTTGCATTCAGCATTCTGCCGCAGAATACCATCTACTGTCACATGCCGGATATCCGGATAAGAAAACGGAATATCCAGCACTCCCTCGAGCGTACGAAATGCGGCCAGCGGTATGATCCAGTTGCGAAGGATTCGATCTTCCACCTTTTCGGATCCGAGAGCTTCTAATACGTCGGACAGGCAGGTATGATAATTACTGATGAACTGCTGTTCCATCCGCGCCCGATGGCGAAGTATCTGGAGTGTCAAGTGAGTGAGTCCCCGTTTACGAATCTCTACAAGTTCATTGTATCGGCGTTTCTCTTCCTCTGTAAACTCCGATTTAGCAAAGGTCAGAAATATCAAACGGCTGAACAGAGCGATGTCGGCGGTTGCCATCTCCTGACCGGAAAGAATTACTCCGGAGTCTACGGCAGTTATCTCACGCTTTTTGTCACGATCCATGTTCATGCGTGACCGACCGGCACCGTCCCAAAGCCCTTTGAGGTATTCGCGTTTATCGATATCAATATTATTCTTAAACTCGTCAATATGTACCAGGGCATTGGCACACTGTGCCACCAGGTCGGCCAACGCCGGAATGGTAGCATTCTGGATATTGGGAGGAATGTTCTCGATAATGAACAATGCCATCAGACTGTGTCCGAGTTCGGACTTACCGGAACCTTTGGGACCAAACAAGTTTAATATGGGAAAGCTCTTGGTATATCCAGTGATAATGTCACGAAACAAAGTAGCCAGCAGAAAACAGATTCCTACCTTGGCATTGTCACCGAATACCCCGACCAGTTTGGAAAAGTATTCCTTCAGACTGATGGAAGAATAATTAAGGTGAACGAACCTACGTTCGAACTGGAACAACTTGTCGTCATCACGATAGATCAGACTACTTGCAGGAAGATAGAAGTTGCCTTTCTCACCCAACCGCACAATACCATATTCATCAGCCGGATGCCATTCCGTATCAAAAACTCCGTTGCCAAACGCATAGAATCCTTTGCGCTGCCATCCCAACTGGGTGATTTCAGTAGCCGTTTCAGTCTGTTCATAAAGATACATCTTCAGGCGTGTCATTTCTTTTTCACTGGCCAGCCAGATATAATTGCCCAATCCCTCAACCTTCTGCTTGAACTTGGAGAGGGATACCAGGTCTTCCTGCTTCATTTCCACAATTTCCTCCTGACGGTTCTGGTTCTTGATACGATACAAACGTTTAGGCATCAGGGAGTCTTTGATATGGAACATCGGTAGCATGATGAAGTTAGACCACTGGAACTCCTTGCCGTCGTTAGTGGAATAATAGCAGTTGTTGGATTCAAAGAAACCGTATTTTGCCAGCAGATCCCGATTGATGACTTGCGATTTACCGGCTTTGGATTCATTGATCTTCTTTTTCTCCCGGTTGATGGCCATCGACCAAAGATTCTTGTTATTGTATGTATCTCTCAGTTTAGCCAGGTACATAGCCTCTTTGACCTCGTCGCCGACCATTGCAACAAGTTTGGCAATCTGGCTGACTGCCGCGCTTTTATCTTCAGTCGTACCATCTTTGTTGAACGCATATCCAGCATACCAGGTAATGAAGTCTTGTTCTTCCAACTGGTTGAAACGGCTGATGTTCGTACAATACGAATCCGGATCATTCTTCAGGTTGCCTTCACCCAGTGGTATTTCACGCACTGAAACGGAGAAACCACACTCCATAGCCAGCACACCGCTTTTTATCACAGCTGCAATGCCGGTACCGTATGGAGCATCTACTGGTTTTGGGTCAGCGTCCGGAAGAAAACACAGCGTTGTAGCGTATCTCTTCAATTGTTCAAACTGCCCTTTAGTCCAGGCAGAACCCAGCGAGGCGATGGTATTGTTGACTCCAATGGATTGCAGGCGCATGACATCGGGTGCACCCTCTACACAATAGAATTTCTCTTCTTTGGCTGCCTGACGGATGGCATTATCTATACCGAAAATACTGCTTCCTTTGTGATACAAATCACTTTCACAGGAATTCAGATATTTCGGTGTACCATCCACTTCGCTCATGTCGCGGGCCGTCCATCCGATAATATTCCGGAAGCGATCACGGATTGGGATCATAATACGGTCACGGTAGAAATCATAGTATCCCCCGTTTTTCTTCTTACGGATCAGTCCCATTTCTTCCATCAATTCCAATGACAATCCCTTGGATGCTGCCATATCTGATAACTGGGACCAGTCTGCCAGGGCATATCCGATCCCCATTTCTACCGGAAATGAATCACCCCAGCGCTGTCGGATCTTGGCACGTGCTGCGTCTGCTTCCGGACGGGACAGGTTCTGAAGGAATACTTCGGCTGCAAACTGATTGATGATCTGCATGGATTCGCGTTTCTTCTGACGACGTATTTCGTCGGCTGAAGGCTTCTCCTGTTCATCGTCGATATGTATTCCGTATTTGTCGGCCAGCCAGAAACAAGCTTCACGAAAATTCATGTGATTGTACTTCTGTACGAACTTGATGACATTACCACCTTCTTTGCAGGCACCAAAGCAATACCATGTACCCCGTCCAGGTTCCACCATGAAAGAAGGAGTATCTTCTGTATGAAACGGACAACAAGCTTTATACCTGGCACCCGCACGCTTGAGCTCCACAAAACCGGATATCACGTCTATAATGTCCGCACGGTCGAGAATTTTTTCAATATCACTATTCGATATCATGTCATTGAGTGTTTAGATACGACGAATATCGATGATTTGTCGTGTAAATAAAAACTGAGTACTACTTGGATAATGGGATATCATACTGACGCAACCGAGAGTTGCTGTTTATGGCATAACAACGGCCAAAACCATCCCATCGCACTCTTCTGTGCCATGTAACATTCTGCCTTACCCTATTTACAAGTACCCGTTTCAGTACCGGTACCGCACCGATAATTTTGCGGATCTCCTGAGATTTGTCCGTATAAAAAACGTGTTCGAAGGTATAACCGGGATTACAGGTTTCCCATTCATGCATTTTATGTAGTTTGTTCATAGTCCATCTTCGATTTCTGTTGTTCTCCAATTCATTTCACTAGACATATAGTCCAAAATAAAAATCTGCTCATTCTGGGAATAAGATTTCAGATGCTCATAGATAAAGGCCAGTTCTGCTTTGGCAATTTCCATTAATGCTTCACCATGAGGTGAGAGATAGCCAATGCCAGCTATTTCAGCTTGTATTTCAGGATTACGTTTTTTGTCACTTAAATTGTCCATAATTATCAAAATCTATATCTATGCTCTCTCATAATTTAATCGCGTAATTCTATCATATTCCGTTTCATACATAACCATACGTTTTGTTATACCAGGAAGCGATTTCCCGAGTATTATCTAATCTGAGTTTGAACTTAATTTGCTGTATCAAGTTGTGTACGGTGTTGATGGAAATATATAGTAAATCGGCAATCTCCTGATTGCTGTATCCTTCAGCCAATAGCTCAGCTACCTCTAACTGTCTGCCTTTGATGACAGAACTGCGCTGTGGCAAACAAATAATGCCCTCGTACTGGCAATCTCCGCTACCTCTCAGTGGACAATGAACCTGTTCTATGTTCACGTTGCCATGCCGGTCTAAATCCCATTTGAGCGTATCCGATTCACCGCAGTTACAGCGTAGAAAACGACTCGCCATCAGAAAATGATAATATCGCTTATTCTGCTGAGAACGGATATAGCATTGCTCCAGGGCTTTGTATGCATCTGCATAACAATCATGCACGATAGTCAGTACTTCTTCGATAATATCCACAGTTTTTTCGGACAATGTATAAGACTGGTTATCCTTCCAATATCCAACCTTACCTGAAGGAGTATTATAAAATTCAATCTGTGTCTGCATGTTTATCCTCCTTGATGATTCTTTCAATGGCTTCGCGCTCCAGTTTAGACCAGCTTCCTTTACGCATCTTTGTCATAAAGGTGGGATATGAGAACCCACATGTTTCAATAACCTTTTTAATGAACTCGGATTTCTGCTTAATCTCGAGTGATGAATAATAGTCAGATATAACCATATATATTACTTTTTAGAGGTTTATTTTTATTGCAATCGTATTTATTATTAATTTTATAGTGCAAATGTATAGAAATAAAACCATAAAGTATATTATAATATACCTATAAATCACTATTAGTATATTAATTTATACTTATTATAAATTAAGAATATATGTTCAAAGGACAGATTATAAGCGATTTAATAGACAAAAGAAGAGCCAAAAAAGTAGACGTATACACGTATGCAGGTATAACAAAAGCTACTTTAGATAATATCATTAAAGGAATAAGTATACCTAATTGTACTACAATCGAAAAGATCGCAGACTTCTTTGACGTGTCAATAGACGAGTTCTTTGAACGAGAAAAGCCCCATTTGAATATCGGACATACAGTTAATGGAAACGGAAACAATGTGAGTGGTGATATTCAATTGCATGAATGCCAAAAAGAGATAGAGCATTTAAAGGAATTGCTTAACGAGAAAGAACGCTTAATTCAAGTTTTAATGAAACGATAATGTATAATGGACAAATAATTAAACAATTATTGGTAGAGAAAAATATCCAAAACAAGGAACTTTTAAGTTACCTTGGTACGGAAGCTAACTCTTCTCTCAGCCAAATTGTGAACGGGAATCCCACCGTAAAACGTCTGGAAAAAGTAGCCGACTTTTTCGGAGTATCGATGGATGTATTCTTTGAACGGGAGAAACCTTTTAAAGCTTATCCATCTACTCATGGAGATAATGAACAGCTATACAAAGAAAAAATTGCATTGCTGGAACGTCTACTTGAAGAAAAAGATAAAAGAATAATGCTCTTAGAGCAAATGAATCAGCTAATTAACTCCGGAGAGAATCGGACTAATTCGGGACAAACCAAATAAAATAATAACTTAATTCGAAAACGTAACAGCTTGATTCTCAGAACAGGAAAAAAAAGGCAAAGTTTCTGTAGAGTTCGAGCCTCTCTTCCCGTGCCGAGATAAAAAGCTGTAACTCAAAAAGTTGCAGCTTTTGTTCGTTTGTACAGAGCCATACCGCACACTACCGGAAGAACAATTACCTAATGTGATACATTTTCCCGAAACCAGAGGGTAATCGATTCCCGTAAAACAAGCAAGCATCCCCGACAACCTTTCACTTTCTGCCATATTCCTAAAATAACATTTCCATAAGAACACAATTCAAAATAAACTGGCTTTTCCTGATAAAATACAACTCCAAAGTTATAATCTCCTATCCCCCAACCTGTAAACAACGGAAAGCTCAATACAAGAACTCCAGCCTGCTCTATCATCGTAAAAGCGACCTTACAGACGGACAAGCAAAAGTTTTCCCAAGCAAGCCGAAATCTCATTTATTTTTTGTACAAAAAACAAAATCTTTTGTACAAATTTCAAAAAAATGTGCTGACGTTTTTCCCAATTCCTGCTGACGTTTACTTTAAATCATCGGGAGGTTATTTTTCACAAACTTCCGTCTTACTCCAATGCTCCCCAAACTGTAACTTGCCCATCCTGCATGGAACCATAAGAAAAACGATTAGCCACTGTCATAAAAACAAGAAAGGCTATCCTGACTTACGCCAGAACAGCCTATCTCCTCTTAAATGATTATTTCGAATAATTACTTCAAACGAGCCAAAGTTTCTTTGATACGACGCATAGATTCCACAATGTTTTCGTCGGAAGTTGCATAACTCATACGAATACACTCAGGAGCACCAAACGAAGTACCACCAACACATGCTACATGACCAACTTCAAGCAAATACATTGCCAAGTCGTCTGCATTATTGATTACACGGTCACCATCCTTCTTGCCGAAGAAAGAGTCACACTTCGGGAACAGATAAAAAGCTCCCTGAGGAACATTTACCTCAAATCCCGGGATTTCCTTCGCCAGCTTCACAATCAGGTCACGACGACGTTCAAAAGCCTGACGCATTTCTTCTACCGGAGCCTGAGTACCGGTATAGGCAGCTTCAGCAGCTTTCTGAGAAACAGAACAAGGACCAGAAGTATATTGTCCCTGCAATTTGTTCACACCTTTTACAATCCATTCCGGACCAGCGATAAAACCAATACGCCAGCCTGTCATGGCATAGGCTTTCGAAACACCGTTTACAATGACTACACGGTCCTTAATTTCTGCAAACTGAGCAATGCTCTGGTGCTTTCCGATGTAATTGATATGTTCGTATATTTCGTCGGCAACAACAATAACACGTTCGTGCTTAGCCAATACTTCAGCCAAACCTTTCAATTCTTCCTGAGAATATACAGAACCTGTCGGGTTGGACGGAGAACAGAGAATCAACGCACGTGTTTTCGGAGTGATGGCAGCTTCAAGCTGTGCAGGAGTAATCTTGAAATCCTGTTCGATACCGGCACGTACGATAACCGGAGTACCTTCGGCCAGCTTCACCATTTCCGGATAACTTACCCAGTAAGGAGCAGGCACGATTACCTCATCACCTTTATTGATCAAAGCCAGAATCGTGTTGCAGACAGACTGCTTTGCACCGTTTGCACAGCTAATCTGAGCAGCAGTATATTCCAAACCGTTTTCGTTTTTCAGTTTAGCAACGATCGCATTGCGCAAAGCTGGATATCCGGCTACGGGAGAATAACGAGAATAATTTTCATCGATAGCTTTCTTGGCAGCTTCTTTAATGTGATCGGGAGTATTGAAATCGGGTTCTCCGACACTTAAATTAATAACATCAACACCTTGTGCCTTAAGTTCACTACTTTTTTGTGACATAGCCAATGTCGCCGAAGGTGACAAGCTATTTAAACGATCTGAAAGTTGATTCATTGCCTTTGTTTTATTTAGTTCATAATTTTATGCAAAATAAATCGTTTTCTTTTAAATAGAAAAAGATTTTGCTTACTTTCTGTCACCCAACAGGCGCAATAAGTAAAGAAAAAGATTAATAAAGTCGAGATACAGCGTCATGGTGCCCATCAGCGCAATCTTCTGTGTCGACTCATTAACTTCTATATCATCAGCAGTAAGCAACTGCTTGATTTTCTGTGAATCGTAAGCTGTCAGTCCTACAAACAGCAAGACTCCGATGCAAGAGATAACCAAGTCCATCATTGAGTTATGCAGGAACATATTTACCAGCGAAGCAATGATAATTCCGATTAGCCCCATGATACACAGATTACCGATACGAGTAAGGTCTTTCTTCGTCACATATCCATAAAGCGCCATGACAGCAAAAGTTCCTGCCGTGACAAAAAAGGTAGTAGCGATAGAACTCATGGTGTAAATCAGGAAAATAAATGCCAGCGTTACACCATTCAGAATAGAATATGCGATGAACAGAACGGTAGCCGTGCTGAAAGATATTCTATTGATACGGGCAGATAAATACCATACCAGTCCCAATTCGGCAATAATCAGTACCCAAAATGCCATCGAGTTCTGCATAATCATCGACAACAGAGTATACGATTTTGCGACATACATAGAAACGAAGCCTGTAATGACCAAAGCCAGTGTCATCCATGTATACACGCTACGCATCAAAGCTGCCTGTACAGCCTTGGAAGCATAAGTCTTAACTAAATTATTTGTTTCCATAGTTTTAATATTTATTTGTTAAAATGCAACGTATGTCCCATACGATCTTTTTTCGTATGCAGATAACGTTCGTTATATTTATTCGGGGTTATTTCAATAGGTACATTTTCCACAATCTCCAGTCCGTAAGCTTCCAGTCCCACACGCTTCACCGGGTTATTGGTGAGCAGGCGCATTTTATGAATGCCGATCTCACGTAAAATCTGAGCACCGACACCATAGTCACGTTCATCCGCCTGATGTCCCAGACAGATATTAGCGTCAACCGTATCCATACCTTCTTCCTGCAGCTTATATGCTTTCATCTTTTCCATCAGACCGATGCCTCGTCCTTCCTGAATCAGATAGATAATGGCCCCTTTACCCTCTTTGTCTATCATCTGCATCGCCTTATGAAGCTGGTCACCGCAGTCGCAGCGCAAAGAACCGAAGATATCTCCTGTAGCACACGATGAATGTACGCGTACCAGTACCGGTTCATCCGGTCCAAATTCACCCTTAATCAAGGCAACATGTTCCAGTCCGTTACTTTTCTGACGGAACGGTATCAGACGGAAATGTCCGAATTCGGTCGGCATGTCCACTTCTACTCCTTTTTCTACAAGCGATTCCTGCTTCAAACGATAAGCAATCAAATCTGCAATTGAAATCAGTTTCAATCCATATTCATCGGCCATTTTACGAAGTTCCGGAAGGCGGGCCATTGTCCCATCTTCGTTCATGACTTCCATCAGTGCACCGGCAGGATACAGTCCAGCCAATTTTGCCATATCAATACAAGCTTCTGTATGTCCGGCACGACGCAATACACCTTTATCCTGTGCATAAAGCGGATTAATATGTCCAGGACGTCCGAAAGTTCCGGGTGTGGAAGCGGGATCGGCAAGTGCACGAATCGTAGCGGCACGGTCGGCAGCAGAAACTCCTGTACTACAACCTTCCAGCTTATCAACAGTAACGGTAAACGGAGTTCCCAGCATAGATGTATTGTTTGTAACCTGATGTGGCAGGTCGAGTTCTTCACAACGCGACAAAGTAACAGGAGCACAAAGCACTCCTCTTGCATGTTTCAACATGAAATTGACTTTTTCGGGAGTAATCAGCTCGGCAGCGATAATTAAATCGCCTTCGTTTTCACGATCTTCATCGTCGACAACGATAACGAATTCACCTCTGCGAAAATCTTCGATTGCTTCTTCAATGGTATTCAATTTGATCTTGTCCATAGTGCTATTATTGTAAATATAATTGTTGATTTCTTATTTGTTCTATTATACTTTGATTGTTCTTTATAATTGTTCTCAAGTCTTTATCCAGACGAATCCGGTATCGCCAGATATTCAGATAAAGCAATAATCCGGCAGGTATTACGATACCAAACAGCAGGTTCAGCCAGCGATTGTCGAACAAGCTCTTATGTGCTTTAACCGACAGGAAAGGATAATTGTTCAACAAGTTCAGCAAAACGGCATCTTTCGTATTCGACAGTTCCTCGATGACCGTTTCCATCTTTTTATTAATCTCGGCAATTGCATCATCATGCTTGTTGTTGGTAAATATCTGAATGTAATTAGGCATTCCTTTCAGACGATGATTTTCCAGATATACCGTACAGTCACGACTGATTTCTTCCAGTATATCCATATCTTTCTGATATTCGGGAGTATGAATGATAACTTCTTTCTTAAACAAATGTCTGGATTGACGTATGCCAAACAGCTTACGGAAGAAAGCAGCATATACATCTATGTTAAAGACTACAGAATCTTTATTCGATTTATACGTAAAGAAAGCGCCCAAAGGTGCCAGCACAATAGTACTCATCCATGTTCCCAGGACAATATTCATTTCACCACTCTTGGCAACACGCGTGGCTCCCGAGTCTATAATATAGTAAATTACAAAAATCAATACGGAAATTACGACCGGCATACCCAATCCACCCTTCCGGATAATAGCTCCCAAAGGCGCACCGATAAAGAAAAATATAATACATGCCAGTGACAAGGTAATCTTTTTATGCCAGTCGGAACGGTGTGAACGAATATTGTTATCGGTATCTTTGGTAAGAAAACTCTTCATATCCCAGTCGGAAGCCAACGAACTGATACGGTTACCGGTAGTAGTCAACACCTTCAGCTTTTCCTGAGAAGTCATGGAGTTATAAATGCTATCTGTATTAATAAAAGCAACTCTTTCTTCTTTCATCTTGGTAGAATCGGCTGGTGTCAAGACAGGACTCCGGTAAGTAGTAGACATAATATCAGTATACATCGAACGACCTACACTATCAGCATGCACTGTTAACGAATCGATTGCAACCGATATTTCATGCATATTTTTAATATCGGAGCGACGGTCCAGAAAACTTCCGTCTACCATATTAAACTCAGAGCTGAACTTTATCAGTGTATGCTTTTCTTTAAATGTTTCTCGACGATACGGAACATTACGTGAAATGACAGACTGAGATTTCAAGTTCTCAAACTGCTCTCCATTATATAAATGCAAAAACAGATGCTGCTTGTCTGCTGTCAGCTCCAACTTACCTTCTGCCGCCCAAATGATATGAGCATTCTCAAATCCATCCGAAAAGTTATAGATAAGTATATCTTTCAGCATACCAGTTTTACGGTCCTTCTGCTTCACATAAATATTATATCCATCGATATCACTATAAAATACACCTTCAGGTATGTCCACCTCTGGAGATTTCTGTTTCATGGATACCAGCAAAGTCCACAATTGTTTCTGTGCCCGGGGGCCAATAACATTCTGAAAGAAAAAAGACATACCTCCCAAAAAGACACAAAATAAAACTACCGGACGCATAATGCGCAACAATGGAATGCCTGCCGCTTTCATAGAAAGCAACTCATAACGCTCTCCAAAGTTACCGAAAGTCATCAGAGCTGCCAGCAGAATTGCAAGAGGAAGAGATAAGGGAATCAAAGTCAGACCTGAGTAAAAGAAAAACTGGGCCAGTACATTTATCTCCAACCCCTTCCCTACCAGTTCATCTACATATCTCCATAAGAACTGCATCATGAAGATAAACAAACAGATGAAAAAAGTTCCTGCAAAGAGCAATAAAAAGCTCTTTAGTACAAATATATCAAGTTTTTTTATGCGTAGCATTCCTTATATTATCATTATAGCGCACAAAAGTAGCATAAAAAATGGAGAGGAGGATGATGTTTTATATTATTTTTGGAATTATACCCCACATATTCTTCTCAGAATTTCTATTTGAGAATCCCACAAGTTTTTAGTATCTTCCTCTTCCTCAGGAGTTGCAAAATCGGTAACTTCCAATGAATGGTCCTTCGTTAGTTCATTATAATGTATTTTTAACTCGAAATAAGTTTTAGGTTCTTCGTCTACCCAATGAAAACGAATAAAAGATTCTGTACGCAAATTGAGGATTTCAGCATTACGCATCTCAGTTTTTCCCCACTTGAATGTATAAGTCTTATTTACTTTTGAAACATTATCAGCAAACCATCTCTGTAAACCAGAAGGAGTACTAATGGCTCCCCAAAGAATACTTCCAGAAGCCGGATTTAAAGGATATTCGATACGTATTTTCTTTTTCATAGATTTCATACTTCTTGTATAGTTAGATATAAGATAACATCGGCAAAATAAATTATTTTTTTGTATTCTACATAATGAATCGTATTTTTTTACTATTCAACACATAAATATCTTCAGAGGAGAAATAAAAGCGACATAAATTGAAAAAAAATGCCGTTACGTATTGCACAATTAAAAAACTTAACTTACCTTTGCACCCGCAAACGAAAAACAAATGGCGGGATAGCTCAGCTGGTTAGAGCGCATGATTCATAATCATGAGGTCCCCGGTTCAATCCCGGGTCCCGCTACAGAAAAGTTTGCAATAAATATTTTTATGAAATAATGGCGGGATAGCTCAGCTGGTTAGAGCGCATGATTCATAATCATGAGGTCCCCGGTTCAATCCCGGGTCCCGCTACAAAGCTTAAAAGCTTAGATATAAGGCATTTGGGAGGCTTCCACTCCTGGGTGTCTTTTTTGTTTATATACAAGCTGTATATAACAAAAGGGATAACCGCCCTATGGCAATCATCCCTTTCTTCACAAATCAGAAAGATTATTCAGAGGTTGTTTTCGGGTAGGTACTATTTATTAGAATTTCTTTCAGGCAATAGAACGTAAGAAAACTTAAAAGAAATCTGAACAACTATTTAAAATCAAAAAGTTTAAAACAACATTCTTTCCTAATCTCCCTATTTGATATCATCATAAGCTGCAATAGCTTTTTCAAAACGTCCATTCACATCCTCCAATGAATATAAACCATCTGCATTCCGATTCAAGCCTTTCAGTCGCAACTGATAAACCATAGGAGGATTATTCAAATCAAGCAGTTCTACATTTCTCAACTGTACGGTCGTCTGATATACTATATTTACGGCAATATATTCATTACCCGATTTATCTATCCACTTCTCGAAAACCAGCTTACTTCCAATAGGAGTCTTCTTTTCGATAGACAATGGCAATTCATAATCCTCAACTTCCAACGCAGCATTTACGCTTGCTATATTCGAATCGTGTCCACATAAGAAAGTAAACTTACGCGCATCGGAATTAAGTTCATCATTCATATATACCAGCAACGGGTGAGCCACATTATATGCAACAACAGGTGCTGTAAACAAGACATCCCCATATACATCCTTTATACGGGCAATTTTTTCCCAATCCGAAGAAGATATATCATGACCAAATGCAGCTTTCTGCGTATCTGCTTCCTCATAATACTGTAAGATGAAAGCATCGGAAGCCGAGTTTGCGAGCTTCAAAGAACCCTTCATAGCCGGCTCTTCTCCCTTCTTCAGGATAATCTGTGTATCATAATCGTCGAAAGCACAAGTTTCTCCAGACTTACAAGCAGGAGCATCTTTCAAGTCGAGTACATCTGCTATGATACGGTACGAATCTTCCAGCTTTTCATTAATTCCCCGTATCCCCTTCTCGCCTCCCATAGCAGCGATCTGTTTCATGGCATCTTCACAAAAAGCTTCACTAACCTTCGTCAGGCGAGGAAAAAAGACCGGATCCATCTTACTGGGAGCATACCGATGGCGAACAGCAACATCAGCTACCGGCATAAAACCCGATGAAAAATACTGAGCAGTCGCTATGGTACGTTGCATGCTATTAGCGTAAAAATTCACTTCATCGGCATTGGGTACGTAATTTTCGGTAAACAGTCCTTCACTGACCAGCCATTTACGAAAGAATTGTCCCATCATGGTTTCCAGTACCCCGCCACGCAATGTCAGTTCACTGGAAGCGGCACTCCACTTTGTCCATTCATGTGGAGTCAGTTTTCCCAAAGCACTTCCATTATCCGACAAGGGAGAACGGATATTATGCC
>NZ_JBBKBJ010000031.1:0-41908 GCF_037890145.1 Phocaeicola sp. HCN-6420 | reverse complement strand
CTTTCCTGCATTGGGAATGCCATGTTGTTAATGAATTTTTGTATTAAAAAATCGCCACGATATTCCGCATGGCGTGTACCGTGGCGATTTCCATATAGAATTCCATTTCAGGCAATCCAATTACTTCCCCGCCGAAAAGTCCTTGATGCTCTGTTCCTCGCTCAGGCGGCACACCAGCAGACGGCCGTCCTTTTCCGCCACGATGTAGTTCTCCAGTCCTTCCAGCACTACCTGTCTGCTTTCCGCCACATGCACCATACAGTTGTGACAATTATACAAGTCCACCTTGCTGTCGCCCACCGTCGCGTTGCCGTTCTTGTCCTGCGGCAACAGCGTGTGCAGCGAGCCCCAGCTACCCAGGTCACTCCATCCGAACTCCGCCGAAAGCACATAGATATCTTTCGCCTTCTCCATCACCGCATAGTCGATGGAAATCTTCTCGCAGGTAGGGAAGAGGCGTTTCAGCTCCTCCGCTTCCCTGTCGGTAAACAAGGCAGGCTCCAGCTCGTCCATCACTCCGGCGATCTGCGGCACGAACGTACGGATGGCATTCGTAATTGTTTCCACGTTCCACACAAATATCCCCGCGTTCCAGAAATAATTTCCCGCTGCCAGATACTTCTTCGCCGTTTCCACGTCCGGTTTCTCCTTGAACGCCTCCACCTTGCAGATACCCTTTTCGTCGGCTTCACCCTGAGCCGCTATGTACCCGTAGCCCGTTTCCGGTCGGGTAGGCCTCATACCCAAGGTCACAATGGCGTTGGAGTTTGCCGTCTTCTCCAGAGCCAGCCGGATACAGCGGGCATATTCCGTTGTGTCAATCACCAGCGCATCCGAGGGAGTCACCACGATGTTCGCCTGCGGAAACTCCTTGCGGATCTTCCAGCACGCATACGCGATGCACGGTGCCGTATTCCTCGCCTCCGGTTCCGCCAGGATATGCTGCTCCGGCACCTGCGGAAGCTGCTCCTTTACGATGTCTACATACTTTTCCGATGTCACCACCCAGAAGTTTTCCATCGGGCAGATCTCTTTCAGACGCTGTACCGTAAGTTGTATAAGCGATTTTCCTACCCCCATTACGTCGATGAACTGTTTGGGGTATTGTGGGGTGCTCATGGGCCAGAAGCGGCTTCCTATGCCGCCTGCCATGATGACTACGTGGGTTTGCATAATGCTTGTATTTAATTTTAACATGTTCATATAGAGAACACTGCTCTTCAAGGTAATCTAAACTCCAGTTGAAACATCTACATTTAGAAAAGTCGGACAATAAGCTGTCTTTTGCTTCCAATCGACATCAAGAATTCCAGACATAACTATCAATCCGCCCGACTTCCTAAAGTTCTCACCCACCTTTTAATCCTATTTAAAATCCAATCACATCAACATTCAATAGGATAAAGGCTTCTCAAAACCTCACCTATTATTATGTTTTTTCTTTCTTCTCCACTCACTAATAAGCAGCATAGGCAATGTAATGACAATCCATCCACATCGCTTCAATTGCTTTTTGGGTTCACAAAATATCCGGTAAACAAACTCTAAATGATTCTTTACCATCCATTCTGGTGCTCGCTTCACATCAATGCCACTATAAAACTTAAAAGCAGCTCCAACCGCTATCATCACTCCATGCTTTAAGTAAGGCTTCAGCTTACTCATAAAAATCTCCTGTTTAGGAGCACCTAAAGCCACCCAAATAATATCCGCCTTATCCTCTTCTATAACTTCAGCTATCTCCTTATAGTCGAAATCTTCTACTCTTCGAAAAGGCAACTCTATAAACTGCATATTAGCAACATCAGGGTTTACCTTCATCAAATTAGCTTGCAACCCGTCCAATATAGCCTGCGAAGTTCCCATAAATATCATACGATACTTACGACACTTCACGATATCCATAAAAATCTGGCTTCCACAATACTGTTCATATCGCTTTCCATATATCCACTTCAAATACAAAGGAACATAGCTACTGTCACAAATGGCGAACATTCCGCCATTCACCACTTTCAGGTATTCCGCATCCCGGTTAGCAATATTCAAAATTACGCCATCTGCTACACAAATATAGTCCGCCCTTTCCTTCTTTAGCTGTTGGTCAATACATTGCCATACAGCACTGCGGTCAAATTCATATCTAATATTGAAATAAGTTTGCATATTAATAAATTATTATTAGGAACTCACTTTCCTTGACAACTATCACTTCAATATAATATCATCTTTATTTAATAATCCAGTCATTAGTTCCAGCCATTTTTTATACACTATTTCCGAAGAATATTCTTGCTGTAGTTTTCGAAAAGCCTTTTCTCCCAATTTTTCTACAGCTTCCGGATGTTCCCAAAGTGCAGTAATTTGTCTCTCCAAGTCTACAACATCATTCGGTATAAAAAGTTTTCCAATAGCCTTTTCTCCCTTTCCAATGATTTCCGTAAATCCTCCATGATCTGGTCCGACGGTTGGCTTTCCATATTGAGCAGCCTCCAGAATAGACATAGGAAAACCTTCATACCAGCGACTTGCCATTACACAAAAAGCAGCATTCTTATAAAACTCAGCCAGTTTATTGCCACTGATATATCCTACTAATAACACATTTCCAGGTAACATACCAAACTGATTTTTATCACGTAAAGCTCCAGCTAAACGAAACTCTATTTCAGGATGCCGTCGGGCTACTTCTATAATTATATCCACTCCTTTTTCTCGGCTCAACCGCCCGCAATATGCTACATATTTTCCATTTATCGGTTCATAGCTACCCGGTGCGTCTATCGCATTAGGAATTACTTCAAATTTATCAGTAGAAAATCCAGCTTGTATCAATTTCTTCCGTTGGAAATCTGTAATACAAGCAAATTTGTCTACACGATCTCTGTAAGAACCGGTCAATCGTGCTACAGCATTTCGAGCAGCATAACCAACAGACTTCAATAATGAATGTTCACAATTATAACGTACACATCCCCACTCATTCCCTTTCTGTAAGCACAATTCGCAAGGTCTTCCATCTCGCATAAATAATCCAGTAGGACAAATTAATCGGAAATTATGAACTGTCATTACCACCGGTATTCCTGCCTTCTTACACTCAAATAATGCTGCCGGACTAATAAAAGGATAAAGATTATGCACATTCACTACGTCTGGTTTCTCCCGTTGCAATACTTCTCGCATAGCTTTTACACCACTCGGACAATATAGCCCTGCACAGAATCCATGTATCTTACCTATCAAATTCTCACGGCTTCCAGCTGTTGACTGACGTAATTGTACAACTTCATGTCCGTGAGAAGTCCACATTGCAGCCATTCGATCAACAACGGCTTCTTCACCGGAGTATTTTCCATAATCGTTATGGACGAGAAGAATTTTCATATATTTAGTTCAAGCCCTATTAATATTTTCCAACTATTTACCACTCTTCCTTGTGTCACCTATTTTTTTTGCAGGATTGCCTATTAATATAGAATAATCTTCAATGACTCCTTTTATAACAGCTCCTGCACCTATAATACAATGTTTCCCAATCCTTGTTCCCGGTAATATTATAGCGCCAGCTCCAATAAAAGAATTTTCTTCTATACTAACAGATTTAAAAGCATATTCTACTGTACTCTGATTATTAGGCCTTTTTAAAAAAGACCAATCGTGAGTTAAAACAATTACTCTAGTAGAAATCACGACTCCTTGATAAATAGTTAATCCACCAGATGGATCTAAATATGCATCTTTTTGAATGTATTCTGGAGTGCCTATAAAATGTACTCCTTGTGATTTATGCGCTTTAACAATAAAATACATATACCATTTGTCATTTATCAACCGAGAGATAAATGACATGTTTATAAAAATATAAAATAAAAGTCGTCTCATATATTTTAATAGTGTGAGATTATCATATATCTCATTTTTTGAGGAAGTAGTGCCAATACTAAAAAAGGCATAACTTTGATATTCAAAATATTATATCGCAACGATAGGAAAACCTCATAAATGGTTTCTCTTCTTTCATTGTATCTGACAGCAACAGAAGCTCTCATTTTATGCCAATGTGAAATATAAGTTTTTAATCCAAGGGTTTTTGGATATTTTTTATATATATTCACTAACTCCTTACCTACTGGATCTCCCTTATCCTGTCTTCTTGGAGGAAGATTCTTCTTATTATATCCCTCACCCAAATTATAAATTACATGCGACGTCCTTGCAAACGCTATAATATATCTACAAGCCAATCGTGCCCATGTCAATAAATCTTCCCCTGATTTAATGCCGACAGGAAATCCTCCAACAGATTGTATAGCATCCTTCTTCACCATAACAGCAGACGTCCACAAAGGAGGATGTGAACAACTGGCCACTTCAAAATAATTGGAAAGGACACCATATTCTCTTGTAAAAGGTAGTTTTCGAATAATGGTAGATCGCACATTCCCTTGGATATCCCTGAATTCGTAATTACAAGCAAATACACTACAATCCAAATATTGTTGTGTAAGATTATATTGAGTTTCTAAATATTCCGGTTTCCATTCATCATCAGCATCCAAAAATGCAATATATTCTCCTTTTGCTTCCTCAATTCCACGATTGCGTGCAGACGATACACCAGCATTAGGTTGTTGAATTAGACGGATGCGAGGATCTACTACTTTATTAACTTCTTCTACACTATGATCTGTTGATCCGTCATCCACAATGATAATTTCAAAATCTTGAAAAGTTTGTTTCAATACGGTTTGTAGTGTTGAAGTAATACTTTGTTCTTTATTATATAAAGGAATAACAATTGAAATCAACATCTATGAATATTTATTAATTCTAATTTATACAAATCTACTGCTTTCAAGAATATTCCTATGAAAACGAATGGAAATATGAAAGCCTGTTGTGAATATGAAACTACATTATCAAAAGCCATAGAAAAAAACGTACCCAAACAACTTCCTAAAGCCATAGCACCTGATAATAATATAAAATCATCTTTAAAGAATACAGTACAATAGCCTATTTTTAAAACTGTAACAAAAAAAAATAAGCCAAATAAAACAATGCCAATCAACCCTGTATCACATAATATTTGTACGTAATCGCTATGAATTAATTTCACAATAAAATTGTCTTTTGTGTATTGCACAGAATTTCCCAAACCTGAACCTATAATAGGATTAGGTTTATAAAATTTTGCCAAATTAGTTTTCCAGATCACCTCACGACCATTTGACTGTATATTATCTAAATCCAATGTTCCATTCTTATATACTTGTGTAGACTCTCTATCATTGATAAACATCTTCTCCTTAAAACTTGGTACTAAATATATTGTTGCAATAGAAAGAATAACAAATATTAAAATATACGGAATAGCTTTTAGCTTATATATAACAAGAATAAAAGATGATGTAGCAAGAGCTATGCCTCCCAATCCTGTTCTAACAGTTTCTAAAATAGTCGATAATAGAATCCATGTTGCAGAAAGTAAATATATTTTCTTTCTATAAATAATATATAAAGTAAGAGGAATTACAAATAATGCTGAAAAAAAATCTGCTAATGAAGCATATGCAATAAATAGCCCACCGCTTTTATATAGTAATGCATTATATACAAAAGGTAATATTATAGAAGCAAATCCTCCTATAAAAAGTGCATATATTACCATAATTAAATTAGTTTTTTTCAATAAAAGAAGAAAGTCCTCTTTGTTATTAATAGCATTATAACCAAGCCATAAATACAGTAGAGGAAGCGAATACTTTATCAACATCATGATGCCTTGCACTTTATCTATAGAATTTAGTAGCGAAAAGCAGCACCATAAAAAGAATGCCATATATACACAAACAATCTTTTCAAACTTCAATTGAAAAGAAGTCAAGGCTATGAACAATAGCAAAATAATACTAAAAGCATATTTCACTAAAGAAAAAGATCCTAAAAAAAGCATTGCAGTAGCGACACTGAACAAAAGGAAATGTAAATTTCTATTTATAGGATATGGCTCATTTTCACATGGATTTTGTATACATAAAAGGTTCTGTCTATTATAGATTCTAAAACTATAATAAACAAACCACATAGTAAAAAGCAAATTAAGCAGGAAGGTCATATTTTATTATATAGATTATTAAACAATTTTATATATTGAGCTAAACTAAATCGTTGTACATAGGTTGTAGCTTTTATTGAATATTGCTTCCAAAGTAAAGGGTGTTCTACCAACTCGTTGATTTTGTCAGCTAAATCTCCTATTTGTTCTGGTACATGTAATAATCCAACTTCTCTATCCCGTACAACTTCAGGTAAACCACCTACACGAGACGCGACAACGACACAGCCGCGTGCCATTCCTTCAATGGCCGTAAGTCCGAAACCTTCACTACGCGAGGGCATTAACAAGATGTCTATACGATCATAGTAGTTTGATAACTTCTCCTGTGGTTGCTGTCCCGTAAACTCGACTGCTTCTTCCAATTTTGCTTCGTAAACCTGTTCGTCCATCAGTTTACGCAGACTTCCATCACCGACTACCAACAATTTCATTTCTGTATGACTTGCTTTTACCTGAGCAAAAGCAGGTACTACCAAATCCATTCCTTTGATTGTTTCCAAACGACTGACTACTCCGATTGTTAATGGTTGGTTATATTTTTTTGCTTGCTTAGATATAGAAATACCCGCAGGCAGGGCATTATATATTGTAAAGTGATTCCGCTTTTTCAGTTGGGCCTGTTCTGTATATAATTGGGAAGTTCCAAAGAACGAACGTTCTGCTAATTCCGTAATACAAGTAAAAGCCCGTACGCAATGTCGCTGAACAAAATGTACTAATCGCAGGCTTGAGTAAATGTCGGCAGGCGTATGTGCTGTCGCTATGATTTTAGGTATACCTAACAGACGTAAAAGTAGAATTGGAATCGCACCAGGGGCCATGTACTGTACATGCGCCACTTCTGGTCGGTATTGTTTCAATATCTTGCGAAGCCCTTTATAGAGGAAAATAATTCCTTTCCAACCTCCGATGCGTGATCCGTCTTTACTCAAACAAATTACTTCACTACCGACTTGTTGAAACCTAGAAACCATCTCTGAAGCGTATTCAAAATAGCAAACAGTGAGAACTTTGTGTCCACCTGTAACCAAAGCCCGTACTAAATTGAGGGTCTGTATTTCTGTACCTCCTGTCATCAGACAAGGAATGCAAACCAATACTTTCATCGCTGAAAACGTTTTTTTATTTTATGTAAATAATAACAGACAGTCGGCATAGGATCTCGCCAATTGAAATTAATAAAACAGCGGGTTCTCATGAAGTCTTTTAACCATAACCTCAATGAAACGTCTCCGTTCTTTACATATAAAAAATCAATAGAGTAATTCATCATATACGTTCTTCGTATATGTTGCCAATCAATAGTATAATCTGGATTTACATAAAAAGCATGAAGATTAGCGCCTGCTGCAGTTGACGCATACGCTAAACCTTCATTCCGAAAATTTACTTCCATAAAATAGTTTTTGTTATCTTTATGTAAAAATTCCACACTAAAAGGGCCATAATATCCTGCATGTTCAAAAAAGCGTTCCAAACCGGGGATATCGATATTCAGCTCTTTCAATGGTAGAAACAATCCGTAAGCTCCGGCGCCTATCAAATAAGGATAATGCCTAATTTTCCGTACGGCACCGGATAGAAATACTCCTTTTTCAGTACGAACTCCGATACAATCCAACTCATATTCTTTGTTAATAAACTCCTGAAGAATAAAATCCTTGCAATGACTTTCCTCTTTTAAAGCAGATTTTAAATCCTGAAATACATAGCAAATATGAATATCACTCTTTTCTCCTTGAGTACTATACAAAGGTTTAAGAAGAATTGGATAATCAATACAGATAGAATCAATTTTATCTGTCCGATGAAAAATTTGCGAACGGGGAACAGTTAACCCGCATTGTATAGCCAACTTGCATTGCTCATCTTTGTTGAATAAAGAGCCTATAGTTTTCCCTTTAGCGGGAGTTCGGAAATAAGGAGCAAGCTCTTTCTCTAGGCTGTCAATAAAAACAGCCGCTTCATCAAATGTGCAAATAATTGTCTTTATACCTTCCATCTCTTTCATCTTTTCTAAAACAGAAAAGCATTCATCGATTGATTGGATGTATTGCACCCGATTTTTTTTTAAATATTTACTTTTGGCTACAAAACAAGTATCTTCTTCACATTTTAAGATTAAGTATTGTTCTATTCCTGCTTCACCTAAACTGCGAACAGCACTTAAAGTGTTATGCGTAGAATCACCAATAACAATAGCTATGTGTAGTGAGGTATTCATTAGTCAATTTTAAAATAGAGTTCACAGTTCCATTGATTTGCTTTCACAACTAAATTTGGAAGTACTCCACTCCATGGCTTTCCACAAGGAGCAAGCGGTTTCACATAAGCGTCAATGGCTTTTAATTTTACCAAGTGTTCTTTCTGATTCATTTTAAGTATGAAAGCATTTTTCCAATCAATGTTCCATACATTGTAATACCAAAACCAAACACAATACTCGTACAACTGAACCGGAATTGATTGTATTCGTATAATTTCTCTTACTATTTTTCCAGCTTCAATATGGTCGCTCCATCCTTCACCTTTGTGGGGAACAAAAATAGCGTTTGGCGAAAGTTCTTCAATCAATATCTGTAGGCGTTGAGTTTCAGTGTCATTGAATGAAATACTACCATCTGAATAATCTAAAAAATGCAGTTGGTCAAGTGGAAGATTCAAAATCTTTGCAGCCTTCCGAGATAAATTCCGCCGGGAGTCGATTAATGTGGATTCATCAATGTGGCAACAGCCTTGATGGCTCTTTCCTCCTCCAGATAGAATCACTACATGCACTTGTTTTCCATTATCAATCATTCGTTGTATAAAACCGGAACAACCCAAAACTTCATCATCAGGATGGGGAGCTACAATCAATACCTTGTTTTCAAGCTGTAATTGAGAAAATCGATAAAGCAGGCAGTTTATAATTGTTACTCTAGTTTGCCTAATAATATCTTTTATAAATCTAAGCATTTCCGATATACTTCAATTGTTTTGTGAGCACAAGTTTCCCAAGTAAATTTAGAAGCCTGTAAAATAGAATTTCTTTTTAACGATTCAATATCTAACTCTTTGTTTTCAAATTGAGCCATTATTTGAGTCATTGAGTCAATATCTTCCGGTTCTACGTATATAGCCGCATCTCCTCCTACTTCTCTTAAAGAACTGTTATCGCAAGTTATGACTGGAGTTCCGCAAGCCATTGATTCTGCTATTGGTAATCCAAAGCCCTCGTATTTGCTTGGAAAAAACATAGCCGTAGCAGAAGCATACAATTGACTTAATTCTTCATCTGTTATATTAGAAACAAAATGAATTTTATTATTAAATTGAGAAGATATATACTTTTCCTGAATTTCTATTGGAGGATTTCTCCAAACTAAAACTAAATGATGATATGGTGCTTGTTTCAACAATTGTTCATATGCCTTGAGTACTGATATTGTATTTTTGCGACCAATATCACAAGAAACAGACAGAAAATATGGATTACTTCCCGTATATTTATTAGAAGATTTCGATTTCGGGGAAAATAATTGGTGATTAATCCCCCAATAGCATACAAATATTTTTTCCCTTGGAATTTGCATGTATTCTATGATTTCTTTCTTTGAATTTTCACTACAAGTAATAATAGCTCTTGCTTTTCGTGCTAACTTAGGATAATTTTCTTTCGCAAAATCATGATTTAAAAACTGTTCTGGATAAGAAAAAAACATAGCATCATGAATTGTCACGATACATTTTTCCGGGCAATGTACATATTCAAAATTATGTGGTATATGCATCAAATCATATCTCGTCAAATATTCTCTTAAAGGAAATTTAGCTAATAACTTATCTATCTTTTCTCGATGCGGCAAATAAACATGACAATTTTTAAATGGTAGTCCTGTATTACGTCCACCTATTCCTTTCATATTTTGGGAGTAAAGAATAACTTCAAAAGGTAAATTGTCTATTTTTGCCAATGCTTGAATCAATTCCAATGTAGTGCGTCCAATACCATTTACCTTACCAAAAACGTAGTAAGGAACAATAGAATTTACATCAATGAGTAATTTCTTCATATAGCTTAATTAATGATTTACAATGTAGTTGAATAGGTATAACCTTATCACAAAAAAAGTTAGATTTAGTATGGAGAAAATGTTCCGATATTTTTCGTATACGTTCAGCAAGTTCCTCTACATTATTAGGTTCCACCAACCACCCATTGACTCCTTCTTCAATCTGCATTTCCGCTCCCCCACATCGAGTAGCCAATACAGGTTTATTCATAGCTAATGATTCAGCAATATTTAATCCAAAAATTTCCAAACAAATAGTTGGATGAATTAATATATGAAAACTTTGAATGGTTTGAAAAACCTGTTCTGGATGAATTTTGCCATGCCATATAATACGTAAATCGGCAGCATATTTTTTTTTCAATAAACCTTCATACCTTCGTTCTGTTTTATTTCCGGCTCCACCTATTAAATGTAATTCAATATGTGGATTATTTACCAATGAGAATGCTTTTAATAACACATGTATTCCTTTTACATAGCAAATACGACCAACATAAAAGAACTTTATTCTTCCATCGATAATAGGAGGGAAAGGTGCTACAAACGTTGGCAAAGGTATTCCATGAGGTAATATAATAATTTTATCTTTAGCTAAACCATTACGTTGCATAGCCTCAGAAATGGCATAACAAGGAGCAATCATTCGGGTACATTCACCAGCTATCATTTTCCAATCTTCCTCTTTGCGTGCAATTAACAAAGCTATTTGTCCAATAGGAGTGACAAATGGGAAAAAAGGTAGTTTCGATAGCCCTTCCCCTATTTGTTGATAAAGTTTTTGAGGAAGCAATTTCATCAGTGGATACCAATATTTTCCACTGCGAATATTCCGCAAACAACAAGCTAAGCAATTATTATGAGAAACATGATGAGTACAAATTTGGTCATTAAAATCAAGCAATGTTCCAGCGGGACAGACGATACCACCATGATGAGCAGTCACTACTACCGGAATGCTTAGTTTCTTTCCAATGCTTACAACCTCAGACTTATGACTATGAGCGTGAATGATATCTGGTTTTATTTGTTCAATCAGTTGTCGCAAATCTTTTATACCTTTTATACCTACCTCGTACAAATCAATTGATTTATATTTCTTCTTTTCAATATAACTTTCTTTAGAAAGAAAAGAAATAACCTGTAAAGAACATTGCCGACGAATCATCTCATCCACAATATTCTTCACATAGACTTGTCCTCCACCGTAAGTAGAGAAGAAATCACCGGAGGCAATCTGAAGAATCTGCATTAAACTATCTCAATTTAAATTTATTCGTACATTCCAGCATAACTTGATTTAAATCAGTCTGTAAAGATTTTATTCTATTTATGGGTTTCAAATTCGTTACACTAATAAGATCAGATAAGGTCT
The DNA here is from genome assembly GCF_037890145.1 of Phocaeicola sp. HCN-6420. Taxonomy (NCBI): domain Bacteria; kingdom Pseudomonadati; phylum Bacteroidota; class Bacteroidia; order Bacteroidales; family Bacteroidaceae; genus Phocaeicola; species Phocaeicola sp. HCN-6420. Next base: position 30,354 of record NZ_JBBKBJ010000031.1, on the reverse strand, counting down.
CATTACCATTAACTTCTAAATAACTACTTGAACAACCTAATGAAGAATAATAATCATCAAATTTATAATCATAAAAAGAAGTTGGCATTGTTTTTCTATCAATAAACCTCATATTAGGAATGTAAAAAGCGTCAGCTATAATTAGGCCATGTAAGGAGGAAGATATTATTGAAGCACATTGTTTTATCTTCTCAATAACCTCCTTAGGCGATTTTAACACATCAATAAAAAGTACTTCTGCACCAAATTTTTCTTTCCATTTTTTTATGATATCTCCTTCTTTATCAACAAAATGAGGGATAATCCCTAATTTATATCGAACGACTAATTTTTCTGGATATACTAAAGACATCAGCAGCCCAGGATCACCTAACTTTATTTCTGATACAGCCCCACCCTGTATATTAGATAATGTCAATTTTCCTCTTACAGCTAAAACTGTAGCATTAGGAAAATTGTATTCCATATTATCTCCTCCAGTTCCAATAATATATCCAGAATAATCACTAGAGACCCACTGCAATATACTTCCGGCTAAAATTATATCAGATTGATTAAGATTTGGAACATATACAGGTGTTAAACCATAGTATTTTAATATATCAGGCTGCAAACAATCCCCAAAATTATTTAAGCCACGTCCCCAATGCACCTTAATCAGATTATGCTTAATATACCTACCCTTAATTATTGCTGGGAAACGGCATTTAAAATAGTAACAAATTTCTTTATAAGAATATTTCATCGTAAAATGAGTTTTATAAGACGATGTGGTATGTAGTTAAACTCTCTTATACAGCCATAATATATAAAAAAACTAATTATAGAATATATAATTAAAGCACATATAGAATATATTAACCATTGAAATATATTAGTAAAACTAAACCATTGATTTATATTGGATAAAATTATATATGATATAAAGAATGATAAAATTGTCAATATATTATATTTAAACCAAACACTCCAATATTTCCATACATTTTTTTTAAAACCTTTTGTATATAAATAATAAGGTTTCCAAATACCAACAATAGCAAATATGCTAATAATAGAAGACAGTATAATACCATGTAATCCCCAAAATTTACCTCCAATAACAGCTATACCTACGAATAATATAATTTGAAGAATTGAAGACCAAACATCAGCAAATAGACCAAATCCTGCAATGAACTGTCCAATACCCCCTGTCGAAATTTGTATATAGATTTTCAACGTTAAAAGCAATAATATAGACTTTGGCAAAAGATATTCATGACCAATCCATTCAATAATAAAAAAATCTAAAGTATTATAAATAATAAATGCAATAATACCTGCTATCCAATATCTAATACCAGTTATTTCCCAAAAAACAGTTTCTATTTTAGCATTATTCCCTTCTGCTATTAAATTTCCAATACCTGCCGATGTACTTCCCAATACAGTATTCATTAACTGACAAAGCTTGTCTACAATTAATGTATAATTACCATAAAAAGCTACTATTTGTAAAGATACAAATGTATAAACGAAAAAAGGAGTCGTTTGATATTGAAAAAATGATGAAATTTGATGCACAAACAACTGCTTTGTATAAGTCATCACCTCAGGGTAGTTTTTGAATAACATTTTCCCCTGCTTTATCTCACTTTTTAACCACGGATACACTTGATTGATCTTCCAGTTTAAAATAAACGAATAAATGATACCAAATACCAACTCGATGATAACCCAAAGATAATAGCTACCTGTATAGTAAGCACTTGCCATTTGTATAATCGTCTTAATGAGGGTAGCTGTTTGAAAATAGGCAGTGACTACGTAATTCTTCTGGTCTGCTCCTAATAGAGTTTGCTTGTAGTTAGCAAAGTAACCGATGAGTGAAGATGCTAAAAAAGAAAAGTAGGCAAAAATAATGATACCTAAATCAAATCTCGTATCAGGAAATATTAATGGCAGAAAACAAGCCAAAACAAGACCAACTCCCAAGATGATGAAACCAATCCAACGATACAAATAACCAAAGACAGAAATAATCTCGTTGATTTTTGTTTCATCGTGATCGAACAAGGGCTTATAAAGTACATAGCCAATTGCACTACCAATACCCAATTCTGCTAAATTAAGAAAGCCCAAAAGGTTCTGAAGAGTTCCTGTCAACCCTACAAAATCAGCTCCCAAACAATCTAAGAAAATTTTACGGGAAAAAAAACTTAGAGCCAATGTTAAAAAATAAAAGATCAGATTAACACGAGCATTAAGTAAGGATTTTTTTACACGAGATTCTTGCGCCATTATTTAACTGCAAATTGCTTTTTAAGAGATTTATAAAAGTCTGTAATCTATGCACATCCAAACCTGTATAGTTGTACATACCTGATTGTAACAGCCAGTGGGCTTTTTTCTGAACTTCCTTTCCATATTGTCCATATAAGGAAGGAAAATTTAACTGAAATTTCACTTTTCCTTCTTGCAACTGGTAATAATCGGACTTGTGCATATAGACATATCGTTCCGGATGAGCCAGTACAGGATAATAACCAACAGCCTTGATTCTTTCCAACATATTATACAAACCCACCGGTGGATTGAAATAGGAGGTTTCTACCAGCAGGTGGTTGCCTTCTGTACCCAAGGGGAGCAGGTCGCGGTGGGCAAGCCGTTCCTTGAACAGGTTATCGAGCATGTATTCGGCTGCCAGATGCAGGCGGATATTGCCGGTATAGTTTTTCTGAAACTGTTCGAAGCGGCTGCGCAGACCGGCTGTGGTATTGGGTATGTCTTCCATGATATGTGGGGTAAACCAGACTTCACGGATTCCCAACTGTTCATACAGCCGCAGAATTTCCAAGGATTCTTCGGTAGTCTGTACGCCGTCGTCTACGCCGAAAAGGAGGTGGGAATGATAATCGGTCATTCCCCGCAACACTCCGCTTTCTGCCAGCGTCTGTTTTTGCTGAAAAGGCCACCACCAGCTCATTCCTATTTCTGTTTTTCGTTACCGTAATAACCGGAACCATAACCGTAATGATAACCATAACGATAACCATAATGGTACGAACCACTACCTTCTGTGCCGTTCAGCAGTACGGCCATGTTCTTGAACTTCTGTCCGGTATAGAGGTTTTCCAGTTCGGGCAGCATGCTGCGTTCCAGCAGTCCGGCACGTACCACGAAGATAGTCCGGTCGGCATATTTTTCGATGATATGGGTATCGGCTACCAGCTCAATCGGCGGACAGTCGATGAATACATAGTCGTAACGGGTGCAAAGCTCGCCCAGTAACGCCTGCAGGCGTTCGCCCGACAGTAGTTCGGTAGGATTGGGAGGAATGGTACCTATAGGCAGAACATCGAAACGGACTGCCGCGGAAGCGGGTACAATGACGTCTTCGATACGCTGTATCTTGCCGGCAAGGTAGTTGCTCAATCCGCTGTGCGGCGAACCGACATAAACAGAGGTAGAACCGCGGCGGAGGTCACCATCGATTACCAGTACCCGTTTTCCCTTGAGGGCAAGCGTAGCGGCGATATTCACGGTCAGGAAGGTCTTGCCGCTGCCGGGATTGAAAGAGGTCATCAGGATAACCTGTGCCTTTCCGTTATCGCTTGATACAAACTCCAGGTTGGTGCGCAACACTCGGAAGGCTTCGTTCACCACGTCACGGCTGCCTTCCTGTACGACAATCTTCGTTTCGGTAGAGGGAGTAACTTTCTTGCGGAAAAGTCCGGAACGGCGTACCCTGCCGTACAACGGTATTTCGCCCACAAACGGGATGGACAGATTTTCCAGATCTTTTCTGCCGCGTACCTTGGTATTCATGCTTTCCTGCAAAAAGACAATCACCAGCGGAATCAACAGGCCCAGGGCAAAACCTATCAACAAAATATTCTTCTTGACCGGAGCAGTCGGAGTCATGGAACCGGTAGGCGGGGTAATGATACGGGTATTGTAGGCGGTAAACGCCTGTGAAAGCTCGTTTTCCTCACGCTTCTGGAGCAGGAAGAGATACAACGCTTCCTTTACCTTCTGCTGGCGTTCTACCGACAGCAGGTATTTGGCCTGCGAAGGATTGGCGGCAATATGTTCCGTAGCCTGCTGGTTGCTCTTTTCCAAACTGTGAATCTGGGTATTCAGGGTAGTAATCAGGTTGTCTACAGATGATACAATACTCTGGCGCATGGCACGCAGCGACTCGTCCATATCTACTACCAGCGGATTCCGCTCGCTACTGTTTGCCACCAGGTTGTTGCGCTGGAGCTGCAAGTTATTGTATTCCGCTATCTGGCTTTCGATATTCGAACTTTCCAGACCGGAATTGGCGGGCAGCAACTGGTTGCGGCTGGATGCGGTAGTCAGGTAATTGCGGATGTAACGAGCCATGGAAAGCTGGGTACTCAAGGTCAGAATTTGCGATTTGGCCTGGCTACTCTCCGTCATGTAAAGCTGGGAAGCCGCCTGTACATCGGGCAGCAGGTTCTCGCTCTTGAAGGTGGAAATGTTTTCATCCACATGCCCCAGTTCGCTTTCGATTACCCCCAGACGGTCGTTGATAAACATGGAAGTGCTGACCGCTATCTGGTTCTTGTCCTTGATCCAGTTTTCATTGTATACGGCAATTACCGTATTCAAGATGTCTTCCGCCCGCTGAATGCAGACATCCCGGAACGTCAAGTCCACAATTGTAGTTTTCTCACTCTGTAATGCAACACTTAGCCCATTAGTATATCGAGCTACAGCTGAGTTCAAAGCCGAACGGGATACCGACAAAGGTTCCGCATTTTTCTGCCAAGCAGTATAAGCCGCAGCCGGACGGATCACGACTTTACCTACCGGAGTAACCAAAGTATCGTTCAACGCGCCGACTACCTCTCCGTCTACTTCTTCTCCGTTATGCATGAACGAAGTCAGCTTTACCCCCTGCGGACGGACTGCCTGTACGGTCAGTGCCGCGGTTTCGTTATCGGCCAGACCGGCAAATGTCACCGTCAGAGGCAGGTTTTGTCCGTAACGAACCTGTGGATAAAAGGTACCTTTCGTACAATAGTCCACATCCAGGTGCAGGCGCTTCACTACGTCGTACATCACGGCAGGCGATTGCAGCGAAACCACTTCATTATTGACATTGGTATTGGACTGGAAAAGTCCCAGGTCGGAAAACGAGGATCCCACATCACCGGAAAGGGACTGCCCTTTCGACTCTTGCTTAATAAGTAACGAAGCTGTGCGAGTATATACAGAAGGAGTCTTTAAGAGATAAAGTCCAGCAATGCCAACACAAACTATCAGAGAGATAACAAACCAGTACCATTTAGCTAAACATAGATAACCAATGTCCTGAATGCGAATAGAATCGTCCACTTTAGATACCGGACGATTATTTTGTTGAATGATCATATTATAGAATTCTATTGATTATTTGAAAATAAGCACCCCAATCGTAGTCAAGAAAGAACCAAGTGACAACCAAAAAGAAGTAGAACGCACGTTATTGCCGTTCACCGTTGACTGACGGGCACGGACATTGTTCGGTTCCACATATACCACATCGTTCTGGCGCAGGTAATACACCGGCGAGGTATACAGATATTCTGCCGAACAGAGATCCACGCCATAAACATGTTGTACTCCTTCTTCTTCACGAAGTACCAATACCTTTTCACGCTTGCCGTAGATGGTCAGGTCGCCCGCCATGCTGATGGCATCGAGCAAGGTTACCTTATCACGGTCGATGCTGTAACGCCCCGGTTTTGCCACTTCCCCCAAAACGGAAATGCAGAGGTTCATATATTCCACGGTTACCACCGGATCTTTTACCAGGTTCTTGGCCAACAGCTCTCCCTTAATAAAGGAGGCGATTTCCTCCCGGTTCTTGCCGGCTATTTCAATCTTGCCCAAAACCGGAAAGTCAATCATTCCCTCTTCATCTACCGTATAGCCGGAAACCCCCTGACCGGTACCTGAAACAGAACCGGAAGATTTAGATGCGGACATCTGTCCGATTTGTTGAGTGACATACGGCAAATTAAATAGCTGTGTTAACTGGGGATCACGGCTGTTTACAATAATAGAAAGCTTGTCCCCGGGACGAACCTTGATTTCGGTAGCCGCTATGACCTTCTGTTCGCTTTCTCCGGGACGCAAATCCTGAAAATAAGTGACCTTCGAAGGAGTTGAACACGATACCGCTGCCCAGGCGGCAAAAAGGATGAATGCCGCCTGCAGCGACAAAGACCGGAAAGATAATTTCATAACAACGATATAAAAAGAATAAATTAAACGACTTCATTGTGATGTGCCGCCAGCATTTCCTTGGCTTTCCGCTTGCGGGCTATCAGCACATTCAGATAGAGATGCAGCGCAATCCACAGTACGATATCGATAATGAGGATGTAGGTAACGTTGCAGTAAGACAACAGTAACAGATTCAAAGCGATGAAAAACAGTGCAATAAAGAGAATGGTTGCCATCACCCCGCGTACCCGCAGACCGGTGCGCAGCAGCTTGTGGTGGAAATGGTTCTTGTCCGGCAGGAAAGGACTTTTCCCGTGACGGATGCGGTGCAGCACGACACGTACCACATCGAACAGGGGGACAATCAGGGTGGTGAGGGCTATCACCAGCGACGGATTGGTGTGCGCGGTTTCATCAAAATGGACAAAGCTCAGGTGAATCACCAGGAAGCTGAGGATATAGCCCAGGGTAAGGCTGCCGGTATCGCCCATAAACAGCTTATGGCCTTTCTGGGCATTACCGAATACATTGTAACACCAGAAAGGCATCAGGATGCCGAGGGTTGCCAACGCCAGGAAGGCATAGATGTACTGTCCGACATAGATGTGCATGTAGGCAAGCATGGCAAGCGAGATACAGCACAGGCCGGAAGCCAGCCCGTCGATGCCGTCAATCAGGTTGATGGCATTGGTGATGTATACGATGAGGAACATGGTAAGGGGGATGCCGAGCCATGCGGGCAGATCGTAGATGCCGAACAGACCGCCCAGCGAACGGATCCAGTCGCCGCAGACCACCAGCAGCAAAGCCGCCAGAATCTGAATCAGGAACTTCCGGCGGTAGCCTACGCCGATCAGGTCGTCCTGTACGCCGATGAGGTACAGCATCATGGCACCTACTATCCAGAACAGGAATTCGTACAGGGTACGCGACAGCGGAAGATTTTCTACAGGAACTTGAAACAGAATGCGGAATCCCATAATCAATGCTACAGCAATGACAATGGCCGGCAAGAAGGAGATCCCTCCCAAACGGGGAACCGGACAGGTGTGCACTTTCCGGGGATCGGGTAAATCGAACAAACGTTTTCGGTAAGAGACAAGCAGAATGTTGGGAATCATTATAACTCCCAGCAGCAGGGCTATCAGGAAACTACCTGCCAAAAACAATGCAATCATTTATTTAGAAACAATTAAGTATTAATAATCTCTATCAGGTCGGGCGACACTTCGGATACGGCGATGGCGGATACGTGGTCGATAAGCACTACCACCCGCCGGTTACGCTTACCCTTGACTTTTACGAACACACCTTCCACACCATTGAAGGCGCCTCCGAGAATGCGGACACGAGTACCTTTCGAAAGGTTGATTTCTTCCGGTTTCAGGTAAATCAAATGTTCGTCGTTTGTGCGGCACACCCGCATAAACTGTTCCATCTGCGTATCGGGGACAATGATTTTTTGGGAAACGCCATCTACCTTACGAACTAAATATTGTAAAAAGGTAGTGGTCTGCTTGAACAATTTCAGACAGGTATCTGTTGTATGAACAAAAATCAGGTTGCTGACGGCAGGAACGTATAAACGCATCTTCCGTCCTCTGACGGTACGCACTTCATAGCGCATGGGCACAAAACAGCCGATCTGTTTTTCGTCCAGCATGCTTTTTACTTTCAGCACCCGGTTATAAGGAACACTCATGGCGTACCAGCATTTCTGCTCTACGGCACTGCCCGGACTGTCTGTCGCTGTCATATTTTCCCCCTCAATAATCATAACGTTTCTTCTTAAAAAGCTAAAGAATTAGCTCCTTGAAACACTCGCAACTGTTTGTATTTCAAGCTATTAAACCCAACTAATTCTCTTTTTATTCAATATATAGACCTTTTCTTACTTAGAAATGGACCATTCCTATTTACCGCTTCTGCTTAGTGCGGCAACCAGCTCGGCATTCGCACGGTCGATGACGGAAGTATCGATGGAAGACAGGTAAATCAAAGTTGTTTTTTCAGAACTGTGTCCCATGCCGTCGCTGATGACGGCTACCGGGACATTGTGCTTGCGTGCCGTGCTTGCCCAGGTATGGCGGGATGTATAGGAGGTGAGCAAGATATCTCCGCCCAGCAAGGATGCCAGCTTTTTCAGTTGTTTGTTGTAATAACGCAAACCGGTCTGGTACTGTTTGTACGATAAGGCTTTGTCTTCTGTACGGAGAATCGGAAAAAGATAGGGGGTATTTGCCGTGACATTCCGGTAGCGGTTGATAATGGCCTGAACCTCAGGCTCGATACGTACCGACAGGGGATGGCCGGTTTTTCTCCGGATGTAGCAGATATAGCCGTTGTGGATGTTTTTACGGCGGAGGTAAGCGATATCGACAAAGGACATGCCGCGGGTGCAGTAGCTGAACAGGAAAAGGTCGCGGGCCAGACTCAGGCCGGGTGTATCGCTCAGCTCCAGTTCCTTCAGACGGATAATCACGTCTTCGTCTACCGAACGCTTGGCGGTCTTGTCGATGCCGGTATAGACGTGACGGAAGGGAAAGGTCTGGACTACGCCTTCCTCGCGGACGGCACGGTTGTAAACCGAACGCAGGTTGCGCATATAGAAAGAGGAGGAATTGGAGGTGATGCCACGCTTGGACAGCCAGTCGGCATACTCTCCCACCACGACCTCGTCGAGCATCGAGAAGGCTATATCTCTGCCGTGCAGAAATTCCGCGAAACTGGAAAGGGTGCATCGCAGGTTGCGGGCGCTGCCCAACTTGCCGTTGCCTGCCATGCGGGCTATCAGAAGTCTGCCGTACGAAAGGATGGATACGGCATTCCGGGAGGATTGAAAAATCTCAACAACGGTGCGGGTGCTGAAATCATCGCCGGACATTTCCAGGGAACGGACAATCTGCCTGAGCTGTTCCGCTTCGCGGTCGAGGCGGTGCTGGACGGCGGAAAGACGGAAACGGTCTGGAAACAGGGACTGGCAGATGCGCCCGGCGGAGGAATCCCACTCTTCCGGCAGCAGACGGATGTTGGTGGTGATCTGCCTTACTTCTTTTTTATGAGAAATCTGATAATATACAGTGCCGGACTTGCCCGGAACTGTAGATAAACGTAATTTAATTCTAATCTTAGCCATATTCATTGAATTTTTATATTCAACAAACAAGTTACACAAATTAGAAACGTAAAATGACAGTTTTAGATTTCGTAACAACCGGATGCGACGGCCGGATATGACAGGAAACGTCAGATAGACAAGAAGTTAGGGAAATGTGAAAGAAAACCTGCGGACAAAACGGGGAAAACCTCGATAAGTTCTTTTAAAAATTTGTACAAATAATTTTATTTTTTGTACAAATTTTCAGAAAACATCGAGACGTTTTCGGTGGTTTACGAGGAAATTGGGGTTATAAACAGACATTCAATAGGCTTATTTGCTATTCACGCCCTTCACACAGCGGGTTTCGATGATGCGTTGAGCATGCCAAAAGAGCCGGATGTGAAGGGCGTGAAGGGCAAAAACGGGTACTTTTTCTTTTTATTTCAGAACTGGAAATAGATAAACGGCTGGATGTCGCTGCTCTTTACCTGAATGACCAGGAAGATGAGGGCTATCAGGATGAGTGCCTGACCGACCAGTGGCAGGCGTGTCATGCCCCGGCTGCAAGCGTTCTGCCAGGAATCGGGACACCAGTGAAGCAGGTAGCCGACGCCCATCAGGACGAATACTTTCCAGTATCCGGTGACGAGCTGCGTAAACAGTTCCGGATGGAAGGAGGTGAATATCTGGCGGATCATGGAAACCGAACCTTCGAACTCGGTATTGCGGAAGAATATCCAGCAGAAGCAGACGAAGTGGAAGGTGATGATTACGGCGAACACGCGGCGCCAGCCGGTACTGCGGTAGGTCTTGGGACGGTGAAGCAGGCTGCGGAAGAACTTGTGTACGGCCAGTGCTACGCCGTGCAGTCCGCCCCATACGATGAAATTCCACGAAGCGCCGTGCCAGAGCCCGCCCAGCAGCATGGTGAGTATCAGGTTGAGGTAGGTACGCAACTTGCCTTTCCGGTTGCCGCCCAGCGAGATATAGAGGTAGTCGCGCAGCCAGGTGGACAGGGAGATGTGCCAGCGGTGCCAGAAATCGGTCACGCTGTCCGACTTGTAGGGAGAGTTGAAGTTGATGGGGAAACGGAATCCCAGCAACAAGGCGATGCCGATAGCCATATCGCTGTAGCCCGAAAAGTCGCAGTATATCTGCAAGGCATATCCGTAAACGCCGAAAAGGTTCTCAAGACCGGAATAGAGGCTGGGATTGTCGAAGATGCGTTCTACGAAATTGATGCTGATATAGTCGGAGATAACGGCTTTCTTGAACAGACCGCTCACGATAAAGAATACACCCTGACCGAACATTTCGCCGGAAACAAACAGCGGCTGACGGATCTGCGGTATGAAATCGCGAGCACGCACAATGGGACCTGCTACCAACTGGGGGAAGAAGGATACATAGAAGACGTAGTCGAGCAGGTTGTCGAGCGGCTTGAGGTCGCGGCGGTATACATCGATGGTATAACTGAGCGACTGGAAGGTGAAAAAGGAAATACCTACGGGCAGGAAAATGTCGAAGGCTTCGTAATGTCCGTTCCACAGGGGGCAGAGCATTTCGTAGAAGAAATTGGTATACTTGAAGTAACACAACAGTCCGAGGTTGATGCACAGGCTGACTACAACCAGCAGCTTGCGCTTCCAGCGGGTTTCGGTACGATCCATGCGGGCCGCCAGCAGAAAGTCGCTCACGGTGACAATGCCCAGCAGAAAGAAATATACTCCGCTGCTCTTATAGTAGAAATAGTAGGAAAAGGCGGATACGAACAGCAGGCGTGCCGTGGTACGTTTCTGTAACAGTACGTATATCAGGCTGAATCCCAAGAAAAGGAACAGGAACAGTCCGCTGCTGAATATCATCGGCTGACGGGGGTCGTAGGTTAGTATGTCTGCCAGTTTAGTCCAATCGAGTTGCCACATAATTATTGTATGCTTTTATAAATGCTTCGTGTAATAACAATCCTTGTAATCTATATCCTTCGTAAGTAAAATGAATTTTATCGCGCTGGTACATTCTGGCCGCACTCCAGTTCAGGCAGGCACGCTGCTTGCCGCCGACGATATGGTACATATCCCATACGGCAATGCCGTACTGACGGGCAAACCGGAGTTCATTTTCTACTACCAGCGGGGTGCGGGGGTTAATGATCTTCCCTTTTCGGCCGTTCCGCACATAGGCTCCCGGAGGGGTGGTCATCAGAAAGACGACATCGGGGCAGGCTGCTTTCAGGGCATCCGTCAGGTGTTTCATGGCTTCGGTATGCTCGGCGGCATTGTAGCGACGCCCGTGGGCTTCGTTGGTACCGAAAGACAGGATGACCAGATCGGGGTGAAGCTCGGTAATCCGGCGGATGTTCTCGGGGGTGGAATAGCTCTGGCAGGTGGCTCCGTTTATGCCGAGAATGTGGTATATCACGCCGTTGGAACCGGTTTCACGGGCGATGCCGGAGGTCTGGTAGGTTACGGGAATGTTTTCGACGGCTTTCGAGCCGAAATCGTCTTCCAGACAACAGCGCATGATGTAGGGAAAGACATGTCCCCGGACATGTGAATCGCCGATGTGTACGATACGCAGCGGACGGTCGAGTACGCTCAGTTTCTCCCAAAAGGGATATAAGGAACCGGCGGGATCGGTCAGTTCGTTTGCTTCGGTACCGCGGAATGTGGCAGGCATGGGACTGTCTACCGGTATAAACCGCATCAGTTGCTTCATCTCCCGGCTGGGATAGACAGGCGATGAGTGCTTGTCGGGCTGAGGACAGTCCGGCAAGACATCCTGTGCATAGCCGGGCACAGTGACCAGACTGATCAGGCTGACTATCGATATGAATAATTGTTTTAGGTTCATCGTGCGTTAATTTTCGTAGGCCTTGCGTTTCTCATACTGTTCCTTGCCGTACATCAGGGCATCGAACAGAATCTTCGCCAGGTGTTTTCCGCCCCGGAAGTTGATGTGGGTATAGTCGTAGTTCGCCATGGCGGGCTTGCTGTTGACCATTTCTTCCATACTGCCCTCGCCTCCCATGGCTTCGTACATGTTCCAGAATGCGACATGGGTCTTGGCGGCAAGTGCCTGCTGGTAACGGATAAGGTTCTTTACGCCGGGCATGGTATGCAGTTCTCCGGTTTCGGTCTTGCTCTCACGGTCGCCGATGCCGACAATCAGAATGGCGGCTCCGGGGAAGGCTTCCTTCAGGTGGGCAATGACTTTCTCCATCTCGACGGTATAATAGGAATAGTTCATGACTTTTTCCGACGCGACATTCAACCCGTACTGTAACACAATCAGGTCGTAGGTACGCAGGCGATTGTAGGCTTTCAGGATGGAAACCGGTATGCCGGCAAGCTGCTGTCCGCTGCTGCCCCGGGTACTGAAGTTGTCGAGTATCACCCCTTCCCGCGAATCCATGGTAGCGGCAAAGCAGCGGGTATGCTTTCCGGCCTGCTGTACACGCCAGCGGATCGTGCCGATTCTTCCGTCTACCCGGGCAACCTGCATGCCGGTGCTGTCGCCGGGGAATACGTATTCGGTGCTTTCACCTCCGTTAATCTGTGCCGACAGTATGACGGAATCGGGCGAGAAGAAGTAGAAGGAGGAGGTTTCGCAGGTATCCAGACAGGCGGCATAGTTGGTTCCGCCTTTCAGGGTGACCGTAGCTCCGCTGCGGGGAATGAAATAATGATTGGATATGTCCTGGAAGGCACGCTTGAAGCCTACCGAATCGGTTACAGCATGACTTTCCCAGCCTTCGAAGGTATGTTTTACCGTGGGACGGAATCCGGCTACACGGGAGGTGACCGGCACATAGCCTACTCCCCTGCCTCCGAACTTCTGTTGGAACAGGGTACGCAAATCGGCTGTCAGGATATCGCCTTCGATAAAGGAGTCGCCGAAATAGGCGATACGGACCGGACGGCCCAGTGAGGAGCTGCTTGCCAGGGCTTCGTAGAATGTGCCCATTCCCTGCCCCAGTGAATCGGCATAATCTTCAATGCAGGTCATTCCGGACTTGCAAGTGTCTACAAACGCGGGCTTTACCACGACCGGCAAAGCGATGGAATCGGAATCGGAAACTTCTTCGACAACCGGATCGGGACGCAGGTCGGACAGCAGATCGACTTTACGCAAAGGGCTTCCGTTCAGCATGACAGGCGGCAGATAATACAACGCCAGTAGTCCTGCCACAACCAGCAGGGTAAAGACAAAAGTAAATGTTATTTTATTTTTCATCGATGAATCTTTGCAAACAGCTGCAAAGATAGCGGTTTTTCGAAGATAATGAGAGGGATTGTCAGGGCTTTTCTTTTACCGACTGTAAAAAAGCGTCTACCATCTGCATTCCCTTGGGAGTGGAAATTCCCCGCATGTGCAGGAAAGTCACCTCGCTGTAAATTTCTGATAACGGGTAGTTTTCGGTTATATCGGAATATACGAGCATCTCAAACTGCATGGACATGGCCTGATTGATGATGTCGAAATTGATGTCGTCGCGGAAGATGCCTTCTTCCACGCCTTTCTGAAAATGAACCAGTGCCGCCGCGTCGCTCAGCTTCTGACGTTCGCGTACGTATGACAACACATTGGGGTATTTGCGCAGGTCGCGCAGAAAAAGCGGATTCAGCTCAGTGAGTTCACTCAGCTTACGTCTGTAAAAAGCAAAGATTACTTCCAGGGCATTTTCAGCCTTGGAAGCAACCTCGCTTATATAGGTATTCATTTCCTGCTGGTGCATGATCAGCACTTCCAGCAGAAGCTGTTCCTTATCGCAGAAGAGTTCGTAAAGGGTACGCTTGGATATGGAGAGCGAACAGGCAAGATCGTCCATGTGGACGTTTTTTATGCCGTATTTGCCAAAAGCGCGGAAGGCCTCAGCAATAACCCGCTTCCTCAGTTCTTCCCGGTCGTACTTGTTTCTCTTTACGCCTGCCATACGATACGATTAATGAATGATTCCTAATTTTGATGTTTCAACAAACTCGATAATGCGGTTGATCTCTGCACTGGGCGGTACCTGTTCCTTGATACGGAGCAACGCATCGTGCTGTGAAGTATTCGCCTTGTACAGGATACGGTATGCCTGTGCGATATGCTTGATGAGTGTTTCGGAGAAACCTGTAATCTCGAGCACCTTGGTATTGATGCTGTAAAAGGCAATCGGTTCGTGAGCCGCTACAATATAAGGAGGAATATCCTTGATGAAACGGCAGCCTCCCTGTACCAGAGAGAAACTTCCCAGACGTGTATTTCCCTGCATCAGCACATTGGATGTAAGGATGGCACAGTCCTGAATGATACAGTTTCCTGATACCTGTGAACCGTTTCCGATAATACAGCGGTTGCCCACCGTAACATCGTGCGACAAACGTACCCCTGTCATGATGAAGTTACCATCGCCTACGGTAGTAGCATGTCCGGCATGTGTACCACGGATAATCACAGCGTTTTCACGAATGACATTGTTGTTGCCGATGCAAGCCAGTGTATCCTCGCCGGTATAGGCAAAATCCTGAGGTACGGCTGCAATCACCGCACCCTGGTATACTGTGTTGCCGTTTCCCATACGAGTGCCGCTCATCAGGCTGGCATAAGGCATAATCACATTATCGTCGCCTATCTCCACATTCTTGTCGATATAGGCAAACGGATGTACCGTAACGTTTTTTCCGATCTTGGCAGAGGGGTCAACGTAAGCTAAAGGACTAATCATAGTTTCTGTCATTATTTAAGGTTAATTATTCTCTTCCTCCTCCCACGGCGCTGTACAAATCGATAACAGCCTGAATACGCTGGAAGTTATCGGATACTTCGCTCAACTGTGCACTCAGCAGGTTCTGCTGTGCTGTAAGGATTTCCAGATAGGTAGCGTCGCCGCTCTGGAACAAAGCCTTGGTATAGGTAACCGCCTTGTCGAGCTGTTCTACCTGTCCGCGGTCTTCTATCAGTTTCTTGTTCTGTGTATCGTACAGGAACAAGGCGTCGCTGACTTCTTTTCCTGCTTGCAGGATGGTCTGCTGGTAGTTCATCTGGGCAATCTTTTCTTCAGCCTTGGAAACTTTCAGGTTGGCAACCAGCTTTCCGTTGTTGAAGATAGGCTGAGTCAGTGAAGCGACAGCGTTCAGAATCAGCTTGCCCGGGTTCAGTACTGCAACACCGGCGTTGTTGGTCCATCCGGCAGTACCGGTAATATTCAGCCCCGGATAGAATGCGGAACGTGCCTGATTGGTTGTATAATAAGCACTTGCCAATGTCATTTCGGCAATCTTCACATCCGGACGGTTTTCCAATAACTGCAAAGGTACACCGGCTGTCAGTTCTTCGGGCATTACCTGCTCGTCCAGTGTGCTGCGTTCGATGGTCTGCGGAGCCTTTGCCAGCAATACGGCCAGCGAGTTTTCGGTTTCACGCACCTGACGTTTCAAGTCCATCAGAGATGCTTCTACCTGATGACTGGCAGCACGCATCTGTGCAACTCCCGCTTCGGTAGTCATACCGGCTATCTTCATGGCTTCCATCACACGTACATTCTCTTTGTAGATGGCAGCAGTTTCGGTCGTGATTTCTACCTGACGGTCGAGCATCAGCAGTGAATAATAAGTATTGGCAATGCCACAGATAATCTGTGAGCGTACAGCCTGACGGGAATACTTGCTTTGCAGGTAAGCAGCCTGTTGTCCGCGTTTCGCGTTCAGCAGCTTGCCGAACAAATCGATTTCCCAGCTTGCTGCAACCGGAAGCTGGTAAGTCTGCGAGGGTTTCGACTTATCGAAACTGCTCAGTGTTCCCTGAGGAGCCAGATTGATGGAAGGAAGGTAAGACAGACGGGCAGCGGTAAGCATCACCTTGGCCTCTTCCACACGCAGAATAGCAGCCTGCATGTCTACATTGTTGGCCAGTCCCTCTTCTATCAAAGCCTGCAACTTCGCATCACGGAAAACTTCTTTCCACGGCAGATTCCCCATGTTGGCTGTATCGGCAGCCAGCGTATCGGTTGCCGATGCCGGGTCACGATAGATACCTGAGGCATCTATCGATTCCGGACGATCGTAAGCTTTATAAATGTGGCAGCTGCTCATCATGGCAGCCACACACATTGCACCTAATATTTGTTTTTTCATTATCGTCTTTATCATTTATGAGTTTTACTTGCAGGAGAATACTGTTCAATTTCAGATTCTACTTCGCTTTCATCGAGGCTATCCCATTCCATCGGTTTAACCTTCTCCTGTAACCACTGGAAGACCACAAACAATACGGGGACAATGAAGATCTGCAAAATCATACCGATCAACATACCACCGATAGCTGAAGAACCCAGTGTACGGTTACCGTGAGCACCTACACCGAAGGCGAACATCAACGGAAGCAAACCGACGATCATCGCCAAAGAAGTCATCAAGATAGGTCGCAAACGAGCAGCGGCACCCAATACAGCCGCCCACGAAATACTCATACCTTGCTTACGACGGTCGAGGGCAAACTCTACAATCAGGATGGCGTTCTTTGCCAACAGACCCATCAACATGATCAACGCAATCTGCATGTAGATATCGTTTGACATGGATCCCACTATCATCTTCAGTGCAGGGATGCTTCCCAGTGCGCCGAAACCGTTGACGAAGATAAAGCTACCCATCAAACCGAACGGTACTGAAAGCAATACGGCGAGCGGAAGGATGTAACTTTCGTACTGGGCACTCAGCAACAGGTATACGAATACGAAGCAGAGTACGAAGATGATACCGGTAGTACTGCCGCTTGAAGAAGCTTCCTCACGCGCCATACCTCCCAGCTCGTAACCGAAACCGGTCGGCAGGTTTTCCTTCGCTACTTCGGCGATAGCCTGCAAGGCCTGACCAGATGTATATCCTGATGCCGGAGCAACCATGACCTTCATGGAAGTATACAGGTTGAAACGGCTGATGATATCCGGACCGTATACCTTCTTCATGCTGACGAACTGGGTAATAGGAGCCATTTCGTTGCCACTGCGAACCTTGATTCTGTTCAGAGATTCCATATTCTTGGTAGCATCCGGCTCTGCCTGAATCATTACACGGTACATCTTACCGAAACGGTTGAAGTTGGATGCATACAAACCTCCGAAATATCCCTGCATGGTAGAAAGGATGTCGCTCGGGCTGATACCTGCTTTCTTACAAGCTGCGGCATCGATATCCAACTGATACTGCGGGAAGCTCGGGTTGAAGGTTGTCTTGGCTGAGTTGATTTCCGGACGTGCTTCCAGGGCAGCGGTATAACTGTTTACGACTTCAAAGAAGTGATCCAGGCTACCACCGGTCTTATCCTGCATATTCAACTCGATATCACTTGAAATAGAATAACCCGGAATCATAGGAGGAGCAAAGAACAATACCTGTGCATCCTTGATGACTTTCTGCGCACGCATGAACAAGGTAGCGTAAATAATATCGGAGTTCTGCATCATGGAACGTTCTTCCCAGTCTTTCAACTTGATGATGACAGAACCGTAAGAAGGTCCCTGACCGCCGATGAAGCTAAAACCGGAAATGATAGTACGAGATTCTACCGCAGGTTCTGCTGCAACCAGACTGTCGACCTTAGCCAACACTTCCAATGCACGTTCCTGAGAAGTACCAGGAGGCAATGTAACAGCACCCATGATGGTACCGGTATCTTCGTTCGGCACCATACCGGTCGGAGTAACTTTCATGAAGAATACCAGCAGGACGATAGAAACAACTACCATACCCAGTGCCAGCCATTTCTTGTGGATGAAGAATACGACACGTTTCTTATAGCTCTTCAGCAAAGAATCGTATGCAGCGTTGAAGGAAGCGTGGAAGCGATCGATCACGCTCATCTTCTTAGGCTTATGTTCAGAATCGTGCGGTTTCAGGAAGAGGGCACACAACGCAGGTGACAAGGTCAACGCGTTCAATGCGGAGAATGCGATAGAGATAGCCATGGTGATACCGAACTGACGGTAGAAGGTACCGGCTGTACCACCCATGAAGCTTACCGGGATAAACACGGACATCATGACCAGTGTAATGGAAACCAGCGCACCACCCAGTTCGCTCATGGCATCGATAGAAGCCTCACGGGAAGATTTATAACCCTGGTCCAGTTTCGCATGGACACCTTCCACCACAACGATGGCATCATCGACCACAATCGCAATGGCAAGCACCATCGCCGACAGTGTCAGCAAGTTCACACTAAATCCGATCAGCTTCAAAACGAAGAATGTAGCGATCAAGGCAACCGGAATAGCGATGGCCGGAATCAATGTAGAACGCATATCCTGCAAGAAGACATATACTACAATGAACACGAGGATAAACGCCTCGATCAAAGTCTTGATAACTTCGTGGATTGACGCGTACAAGAAGTCGTTGGCATTCTGAGCCACGTTGATTTTCAAACCTGCCGGCAGGTTCTCTTCTGTTTTATGGATTACATCCAGCAAGTTGTTGATAGTTTCGGTAGCGTTGGTACCTGCCATCTGATAGATAACGCAGGTTACCGCCTTATGTCCGTTTACCGTATTACTGAAGGTATAGGCCAGACGTCCCAGCTCGATGCGGGCTACATCGCCCAGACGAAGAACTTCGCCGTTAGGCTGTGCCTTGATGACAATGTCTTCGAATTCTTCGGTCTGCTGCAAACGTCCTTTGTAACGGATGGTATACTGGAAAGTCTGCTTACCACGTTCACCAAACTGTCCCGGAGCAGCCTCGATGTTCTGTTCGGCCAAGGCATTGGAGATATCAGCCGGAACCAGGTTATACTGAGCCATGATGTCCGGCTTCAGCCAGATACGCATAGAGTAGTCCTGGCCCATCACACTGGCATCACCCACACCTTTTACACGCTGAAGTTCCGGAATCAGGTTGATCTTGGCGTAGTTTTCCATAAACTCAATGTTATACTTGTCTTCCGCATCGTACAGAGAGAAGATCAACAACATTGAATTTTGTTTCTTCTGAGTAGTCACACCGACTTTGGTAACTTCGGCAGGCAACAGACCCTGTGCCATAGAAACACGGTTCTGAACGTTGACCGCAGCCATATCCGGGTCGGTACCCTGATTAAAGAAGATATTAATAGTTGCAGAACCATTGTTGGATGCAGTAGACTGAATATACATCATGTTTTCTACACCATTGATCTGGTCCTCCAACGGAGCGATTACAGAGTTCAATACAGTTTGCGCATTGGCACCTGTATAGGTAGCACTTACCGATACGGTAGGAGGCGCAATATCCGGATACTGTGTTACCGGCAGCGTAGCAAGACCGATAATACCCAGGATAACTATCAAGATAGAGATTACCGTTGACAGTACCGGACGGTTAATAAATTTATCTAGTTTCATTCTATTCCTTAATAATATTATACGATTTTGTTCACCTCACACCAATCAATTGAAAGCACTCTTGATGTTTCCGTCGCGCTGATCCTGGAGGGCTTTCTGATACTTGGCTTCTTTCTGAGCTACAGTAATAGGAACAATTTTCTGTCCGTCCTGCAAGGTCTGTACACCTTCGACAACCACCTTGTCGCCTTCTTTCAATCCGCCGGTTACGATATAATTCTTACCGTCGTTCAGATTGGATACCTGGATTTCGGTATGCTTCAGTGTGCTGTCGGCCTGCAAGACATACACAAACTTCTTATCCTGAATTTCCTGTGTAGCTGTCTGAGGAAGCAAAATAATATTATTCATAGCGTATGGGAATACGACATTTGCCATACCACCACTACGCAGGATGTTCTGCTTGTTGGGGAAGATAGCACGCATGCTTACAGAACCGGTACTCTGGTCGATGACTCCGCTGACAGCATCAATCTTACCTTCAGCATCGTACATTGTACCATCGGCCAACTGCAATTTTACCGCCGGCATTTTTTCCAACTGTTCTTTCAGTGTGCCGCCTGCCTTTGTCAAAGCCAGCAACTGTTTTTCTGTCATGGAGAAGTATACATACATATCTCCAATCTGAGATACGGTAGTCAACGGCTCGGCAACCGAAGCGCTGACCAAAGCACCTACACGGTACGGGAATGTACCGATAACACCGTCCGACGGGCTGGTTACCGTACAGAAACCGAGGTTCTGTTTTGCGGCGGCATAAGCAGCTTCAGCCTGTGCTACATTAGCCTTGGCTGTCAGCAAGTTATTTATAGCTGTCTGATATTCGAAGTCGCTGATAATCTTCTGCTCATGCAGCATCTTCTTGTTGGCTTCTGTTTCAGCAACAGTCTTCAAATTGGCTTTTGCAGACTCTACGCTGGCCTTAGCCTGATCGTAAGCTGCTTTATACTGAGTTGGATCAATCTGAAACAGCGCCTGTCCTTTATGAACGGTTGCTCCTTCGTCGACACATAACTTCACGATAAAGCCTGATACCTGCGGACGAATCTCAATATCCTGCAAACCCTTGATTGTAGCCGGATACTGAGTGGTTTGATTACTGGAAGTTGTTGTAACCGTTTGTACAGCAAATTCGTTGTCACCCATTTTCATACCGCCCTGACCTCCGCCACAAGCAGTTAAAACCGATACCCCCAAAGCCATAAGGGCAATCCGGCTAGAAGAAAAACTTCTGTTTCTTTTTACACTCATATTCATATTATAATAGTTAATGTTTTTCGTACCCTCTTCTTTAAAAATTAGAAAACTTTTTCAACCTGTTTAGTTTTTAGCCTTGCAAATATACGGAAAAAATCACTCAAAAAAACAATCGTTTAACTAACAATAACCATAAAACAAGAGAGTTATTACATATCGCCAAATTAATCCGACCAATTGACAAATATTATCGACCAAAGAAATCGGCACATTCTACAATTTATAGTTTTTTAAAAGAAATAATCTTCCATTTGTTATTTTATTTCTACATTTGCGCTACACATTAATTGAGAAAACATTAAATCAATAGAACCATGGTGAAAATAACAAAAGAAGCCGCCTTGCTCTATCACTCACAGGGCAAGCCTGGTAAAATAGAGGTAGTTCCTACCAAACCATACCAAACACAAAGAGATTTATCGCTGGCATACTCGCCCGGAGTAGCCGAACCATGTCTTGAAATACAGAAAAATCCGGAAACGGCTTACGACTATACCGCAAAAGGAAACCTGGTTGCCGTCATATCGAACGGTACTGCCGTACTGGGACTGGGTGACATAGGCGCCATGAGCGGAAAGCCGGTCATGGAAGGAAAAGGCCTGCTCTTTAAAATCTATGCAGGCATCGACGTTTTCGACATCGAAGTCAACGAGAAAGATCCTGACAAATTCATAGAAGCCGTAAAGGCCATCGCACCGACATTCGGCGGTATCAACCTGGAGGATATAAAGGCTCCTGAATGTTTCAAGATAGAACAGCGCCTGAAGGAAGAGCTGGACATTCCGGTGATGCACGATGACCAGCACGGTACAGCCATCATTTCGAGTGCCGGACTGCTGAACGCACTGGAAGTGGCAGGCAAAAAGATAGAAGATGTCAAGATTGTTGTAAACGGTGCCGGTGCTTCGGCTGTATCATGTACCAAGCTGTACATTTCGCTGGGAGCGCGTCTGGAAAACATCATCATGGTGGACAGCAAGGGAGTCATCTCCAAACAGCGTACCGACCTGAACGAACAGAAGAAATTCTTCGCAACCGACCGTACGGACGTACACACGCTGGCAGAAGCCATCAAGGGAGCGGATGTGTTCCTGGGCCTGTCACGAGGTAACGTGCTTACCCAGGATATGGTAAGAAGCATGGCCGATCATCCGATTGTATTCGCGCTGGCCAATCCGACTCCGGAAATTTCGTACGAGGATGCCATGGCATCACGTCCGGACGTACTGATGTCGACCGGCCGTTCCGACTATCCGAACCAGATTAATAATGTAATCGGATTCCCGTACATCTTCCGTGGTGCCCTGGATACACGTGCTACCGCCATCAACGAAGAAATGAAGCTGGCTGCCGTACGTGCCATCGCCGGACTTGCCAAGAAGCCGGTGCCCGACGTAGTGAACGAGGCATACCATGTAAACAACCTGACCTTCGGTCCGGAATACTTCATTCCGAAACCGGTCGATCCGCGACTGATTACAGAAGTTTCCATGGCTGTGGCTAAAGCCGCAATGGAATCGGGAGTAGCACGCAAGCAGATTACCGACTGGGAAGCATACAAGAATCACCTGCGCGAACTGATGGGACAGGAAAACAAGCTGACCCGCCAGTTGTACGAAACAGCCCGCCGCTGCCCGCAGCGTGTAGTCTTTGCCGAAGGTACACACCCCAACATGCTGAAGGCGGCTGTAGAAGCCAAGGCCGAAGGTATCTGTAACCCGATTTTGCTGGGCAACGAAGAACGTATCGCCAAGCTGGCCAAAGAACTTGACCTGAACCTGGAAGGCATTGAAATCGTCAACCTCCGTCACGACCGCGAGGCAGAACGCCGTGAACGCTATGCACGCATTCTGTGTGAAAAGCGTGCCCGCGAAGGAGCCAACTTTGCAGAGGCAAACGACAAGATGTTCGAACGCAACTATTTCGGTATGATGATGGTAGAAACCGGAGAGGCAGATGCTTTTGTAACCGGTCTGTACACCAAATACTCCAATACCATCAAAGTAGCCAAGGAAGTAATCGGCATCCAGCCGGGATACAATCATTTCGGCACCATGCACATCCTTAATTCCAAGAAAGGTACTTACTTCATCGCCGATACACTGATCAACCGTCATCCGGATACAGATACATTGATCGATATAGCCAAACTGTCGGTGAAAGCAGTACGCTTCTTCAATCAGGAACCGGTTATGGCCATGCTGTCATACTCTAACTTCGGTTCCGATACGGAAGGAAGTCCGGCAAAGGTACACGAAGCCATCAGCTACATGCACCGCGAATATCCGGAACTGGCCATCGACGGAGAAATGCAAGTGAAATTTGCCTTGAACAACGAACTGCGTGACGAGAAATATCCGTTTACCCGTCTGAAAGGCAAGGAAGTCAATACCCTGGTATTCCCGAACCTGAGTTCTGCCAACGCTACTTACCAGCTCATCCAGAGCATGAGTGAAACAGAAGTCATCGGCCCGATCCAGATGGGACTGAACAAGCCGATCCACTTTACAGACATTGAAAGTTCGGTACGTGACATCGTCAACATTACGGCCATTGCCTGCATCGATGCCATCGTAGACAAGAAAAAGAAACAATGTTAAATCCTAAATAAGCGGAAAGCTGAGAATAAAGCTTAAAGTCCTCGCCGAAAAAGAGAAACTTTATCCTTTATTTTCAGCTTTCTCTTTTTATAACCCCATAATACCATCCGACCTATGAAAAAGCCCCTTACCAAAACCCAATGTGTCATCCTGACACTGTTCTGGGCAGCACTCTGCTTTCTGATTCTGACTTCAACCCCTCACATTGACGGCCCCCTTATCATAATGATTCTCATTTCGGGAGCTCTTGTATTCATTCCTGTCGCCAAATCACTAAGAAACAACAAATAATAACCATTTACACATATTTAAATTACAATTTCAAGTATTTTGATATTTTTTTCTCGTTTTTCTTTATCAAATGTTGTGCAAATAAATTTTTTTCTATATTTTTGTCACATTCAAAATTAATTAATTGAGGACATCAATAATCCAACAACTAAATAGATAATTATGAATGCAGCTAAAGTACTGGAAGATCTGAAAAGAAGATTTCCGAATGAACCTGAATATCATCAGGCAGTAGAAGAAGTGTTAGGCACAATCGAAGAAGAATACAACAAACACCCCGAATTCGACAAAGTAAACCTGATAGAGCGTTTGTGTATTCCAGATAGAGTTTATCAGTTCCGTGTAACCTGGATGGACGATAAAGGTAATATCCAGACCAATATGGGTTACCGCGTTCAGCACAACAACGCTATCGGCCCGTACAAAGGTGGTATCCGTTTCCACAGTTCTGTAAACCTGGGAATCCTGAAATTCCTTGCTTTCGAGCAGACATTCAAAAACTCTCTGACTACCCTTCCGATGGGTGGCGGCAAAGGTGGTTCCGACTTCTCTCCACGTGGTAAATCAAACGCTGAAGTCATGCGTTTCTGCCAGGCATTCATGCTGGAATTGTGGCGTCACATCGGTCCTGAAACAGACGTTCCTGCCGGAGATATCGGTGTAGGAGGCCGTGAAGTAGGTTACATGTTCGGTATGTACAAGAAGCTGGCTCACGAATTTACCGGCGTACTGACCGGAAAAGGACGCGAATTCGGCGGTTCACTGATCCGTCCGGAAGCAACCGGTTACGGAAACATCTACTTCCTGCTGGAAATGCTGAAAACACGTAACATCGAACTGAAAGGCAAGACTTGTCTGGTATCCGGTTCGGGTAACGTAGCTCAATATACCGTAGAGAAACTGATTCAGTTGGGAGCCAAGGTTGTAACCATGTCCGATTCTGACGGTTACATCTACGATCCGGACGGTATCGACCGTGAAAAGCTGGATTACATCATGGAACTGAAGAACCTGTACCGTGGACGTATCCGCGAATACGCAGAAAAATACGGCTGCAAATATGTAGCAGGCGCACGTCCATGGAACGAAAAGGCTGATATCGCTCTTCCTTCTGCAACCCAGAACGAAATCAACGGAGACGATGCCAAGGCTTTGATTGCCAACGGTGTAATTGCCGTTTCCGAAGGAGCTAACATGCCATCTACTCCTGAAGCAATCCGCGTATTCCAGGAAGCTAAGATTCTTTACGCTCCGGGTAAGGCTGCTAACGCTGGTGGTGTATCAGTATCTGGTCTGGAAATGACTCAGAACTCTATCAAACTGAGCTGGAGCCAGGAAGAAGTAGACGAAAAGCTGAAGAGCATCATGAAGAACATTCACGAGGCTTGTGTACAGTACGGTACAGAACCGGACGGCTACATCAACTACGTGAAAGGTGCAAACGTAGCAGGCTTCATGAAAGTAGCCAAAGCCATGATGGCTCAGGGTATTGTCTGACAGACTAAGTAATCCTCATATAATTAAAAGTAAAACGGGTGGAATGCGGCAAACATTCCATCCGTTTTTTTATATTCCCCGGTGAATATACTCTTTGTTGAACTTCCGTGCGACCATAACAAACAAGCCCTCCTTCTTCA
Organism: Phocaeicola sp. HCN-6420; assembly: GCF_037890145.1. Lineage (NCBI taxonomy): Bacteria > Pseudomonadati > Bacteroidota > Bacteroidia > Bacteroidales > Bacteroidaceae > Phocaeicola > Phocaeicola sp. HCN-6420. Next base: position 4,881 of record NZ_JBBKBJ010000031.1, on the reverse strand, counting down.
TGCCGAGAACAGACTCATACATGAAACAAGGAGGGCTATACTCAAAGTATTTCAGATTATTTTTCCAAAGACAAAGACCGGGTATTCCAGTTATATACTACCGTATACACAGTGTTGCGATTTACGGTTTCGCCTTCGTGTACACCCCATTCACCCTTCAGGACATTCACTTCCGCATCCGAATTGGTAACAGACAATTCATAGCTGAAAGAAACACCGTCCGAATGAGCAAAGTAAGCGGTTTCTCCATCTTTCAACGACACAGTCCGCTCAGCCGAAGTAACCGTAAAGCTATATTCCTGCAACCAATCTCCCAGCACATCCGAAAGGTTTACGCTTACAGCAAAAGTAATCATGGGAACCTGAACCTTCAATCCGGTAGTTTCGCCCTGCTTTACAGAAAAAGGCACCTCCTGATAATACACAGGCTCACCCTTCTCTTCGTTCGTCCATTTCTGTTCAGCACCATAATTCGGACTATACACTTTCAGCATATAATCATCAGCTGCATCCAGCTCAATCTTATCCTGCATATCTTCGGCCGATAACTGACGGAGCATCTCCTCTCCTTTCCACAACTCAACCGTCCAGGTGATGTCGTCTGCCGCCCGCGAAGCGACCTCTGTGTTTGTCTGTGACTGAATCTCTATCCCTCCAACCGACAAGAATCCTTCGCCGGAGAGTACCGTATCGTTTTCCTGCTGACAACCGACCAGCAGGAAAACAGATAATATCGTATATAGAATCTTTTTGCTCATTATTCTTTTATTTATTTGTCATAAACCAAGGAAACATCATCAATAAACAACTCATTACCACGAAAAGTAGCATCAGCTGTTTTATCTGTTGTACCGCCTGTATTAAAATTCTTCAGGTCAGTCTCCCAATTCAGATTTTCCTTTATTCCAGACTTAAACAAAACTAACAATTTATTAGGAGCCAACTTCAATTTTTCAACATCCTCTTCATAAAGAATATCAAGAACTTTTTCGACATAACTATCTTGTGCTCCAGTTCTAAATTCACCTTGTCCCAACAAAGTATCATCATGAAAAATCTGAATTTGAACCAGTGAGAGATCATTACCAAGAACATTCTCTATACACTTATAGTAAAAACGTAAAGCTGTAGGATGAGAATTATATGATATACCATAACTTCTGTTTCCATCATCATCTGCACTTGTTCCTAAGAACAACTCACTATGCATTGCCGCCTGAGGAACAGCCCAGCTTCCACCCTTATATCCCAAAGTAATAATTCGAACAGCCTCTCCCGAAACAGCATCCGAAGTCGGTCTACAGCCAGAACGAGAATTAAACGAATATGCAGTTCTGAAACAATAACAAGCAGATACAGCATTTAAGGTAGCCCAATTATCCCATGCATATAAAGCGCCATAATCAGCGCCAAAAAAGCCAGGGCTATCCGTACCTCTAGTTATCTTTGCTCCTTCCAATCCTCCATTTTCCAGGTTTACCACCGAATAAGTAGAAACAGCAACAGGATCACTATATATTTCATCACGATAAACGCCACGAATGTAATACATCGTACCAGGATTTAATCCATCTTTCCGTAAGTCATCTCCCAAATCGGTCCAATCGTTTTCACCATCCGCACTGAACTGATATTTCATTTTCTGCCCTAACAATTCATAATCTCCAGCCTTTACATCTTCGGCCGACAAAGGACTCACTGTAAACTCTTTTGTCCAAATATTTCCCGGATAAGCACTGACACTAAACTCCGGCTTATTACAAGTAAGTGTATAAACCCGGTTGGCCGATGCATCCTCGCTTGCCCAGCGGTTATTGGCCTCAACATCCACTTCTACCGTCGAAGCAACAGTAGCACCTTTATCTGTCATCAACTGGGGAATCAAGGAAGTAAAATCAAGACTGCCCTCCGTTGCTCCGATTTCTGGCAATGCAATACCCAATGCTGTTTCTACAGCCAACTTATCTTTAGCATTCGACAATAAATATTCTCTTCCCTGTTCCAGTCCGGCAAACTTAGCATCTGCCGAATTAAACTTCAACTTCAGCTCCTGCAAGGCAGACGAAAGCTTCAAGCGAATAACAGCCGATTTCTTTTCTGTTTCGGCAAACGACAATGTATTGTTTACAAAATCGTCTGATTCCAGCTTCGGCTTCGGCAAATATTCTACGGGAATCGTTTCTGAAATAGATACGGTTTCTGTTTCCAGTTTCTCGATTGAAACACCTATGCCCGATGAAACACCGGATTCATCCAGTCCCAACGTTACCTTTACATGAGTCTTTACCGGAATGTTTGCGAACTTCTCCTGATCTGGAATATTGTAAGTCACCTCTTTTCCGGTACCCAACAAACGTCCATGGAAAACAAGATTCACCGACGAACCGGCACGGAAGTAAGCACTTTTGCCTGAATCAGCATCCAAATCGACTGATTCGCCACCAACTGAAACCGTCACGTAATAAGACTCATACAGCTTATTCAGACTCTCCTTATTATAAATGACAGACAGCAACGAATTGGCAACCGAGCAAGAGATAGAAGCCGAAGTCATCTGCCCCTTTATCACTTCCTGTTCTTTCAAGCTTCCTACATAATAAGGAGCATCCAGAGCAATCACCGGATTGTCGCCATAAGTAGCCGTCAGGTCGTAGAGCCCTTCCAACAGCAGGATAGATTCCTTGCAACTGCCTTTATACGCCGACTTATCCGTACCGCTAAATACTACCTTCAACTGAAACATTTCCATCAACGGATCTTTCAGACCGGAGGGAGCTGTACGCGAATAAGCATTATTCTCTTCGTCGGTCAACGTAACAAGTAATCCTGTCTTGCCGGACAGAACCGCTTCTTCATCCGATTGGCATCCTCCCAGTACCGTACCCAGTACCAACGAGCATAAACAGCCAATCCATTTTATATATTCACTTATCGATTTATTCATAACCTAATTCAAATTCATCTACCCATAATGTACTGCCATCACCAACCTGTCCGATAACTTTCTTGCCTTCAGAATTAAAATCGCCGCCATACTTACTGGAGGTAGCAACAATGGCAATTTTTGCAGGCTTTGAAGCTGTATCACTATATTCAATATCAAACTCAAATTTCGTATATGTAGTCACAGTTTCCGAACCTACAAATTCACCGTAGGCTATTTCCTGTCCGGCCGAATTCCATAACTTCAAATAGATATGACACTGGTCCGTCTTCAGATTTCCCGGAACAGTACCTTCATTACTAATAGGCATCGGCTTATACTTATAATACCCGCTCAACTTAGTAGGACGGGCACCCGAATAAGGACGTCCAAACGACGGACTGTCTACAGGCCTTCCTATATTCGTTTTATAGGTTCCGATAAACAAGTTTCCGGCCGCAGCTCCCACCAGCAGGATATCGCCATACGTATACATTTTGGCAGCCTTACCTTTATAAGCATCACTACCACTAACCGGTACCGTACTCGACTCCTTGTAAATAGTAACCCCTTCGTTTCCGGTAGCCCAGTAAGCCTGCGGATCGTCATAGTTATTGGCAACCGGATTAGGATACCACGCTTTATCACCCTGCGTCCAAGTATCGAAATTCATGTTGGGGAGAGTCACAATGGTTTCCGTCTGGAAAGAATACGCCTCCCCTTCACTATCTCCGGCAAGAGCGCGTACTTCATAGTCTGTACCATCCTGCAATCCGGTAAGTTCGGCAGAATAAGAGGTAGTTCCCGTTTCTGTGATGGCAGAAGCATCGAGCTTAGTCCATTCTTCACTGCCCTTTACACGATATTCCACCGAAACCTTATTTCCTGCCCGGAAGCTGCCACTGATATAAGCCTTGGTAGCCCAGGCATTTACCTTTTCTACCGAAGCGGCTACCGATGACTTCTGCACATCCACCGTCCAGTCGCATATATATCTGCCGTTACGATAAGCCTTAAACACACGCGGACGGGTAAAGTCCGTTACCGTTTCTGCCGGCGGATCGAGCACAGTCTTGGATCCCTCCAGATTCAACTTTTTAATCTTGATATTCCGATAGTCGGCATCCTCGGTGACATAAATAATGGCGATATGATTATACAAATCCAGCGAAGGAGCCGTTCCCGACTGATTTTCCACCTCAATCGTACGTTCTATCTCCTGCTTTACCGTAATCTTCCACCAGTAGTCCTGATAAGTTCTCAGCAAGAACCCTACCGGAGTTGTAAAATCGACAGCAGTATTTGCATTGCCAGGAAGTTCGTTCAACGAAGTAAAACTAAAGTTAGGAAAGCCGTTAGGCTTAATACACGCGGCAGTATCCGGATAAATCAGTGCCTCTGAATTGGCAACCAACTTAGTAATCGGCAAACTATCGATAAAAGCATCTTCACCTATAGTAATTTCAATGGTGCGAGCCTGATTATTGAACACGGCTTCTCCCTGCATTCCGTCGACCTGAATATCCTGAATAACTCCCTCGATATAAGGATAAGGAATGTCATTCTCTATACACGAAGACATGTTCAGTAACAAGAGTGATACAAAGCTAAACTTTAAAGCTTTTATAATCATAATTTGTCAATTTAAAAATAAGTACAAATACCGATGTTGATAGAAAATATATTAATCTTGAAATCAGCCGAACTCTGACGGTATGATCCATGTTCTACCTGATTGGTTGTCTGTTCGATCCACTTGAAATCCAGACCAACGACATTGATGGAAACCTCCACAGCCATATTGTTCGTGACGAAAGCTGTCAGACCCGGTGCCGCCCCAATCTGCAAACGATGAGAAGTCTGATAGGTACCCGTTGCCTTTTCGTCAGAGCCAGACAATGTTTTTCCCTGACCATATCCATACGTCAGACGAAGTTCATTGAAAAAGCCAAAAATCT
>NZ_JBBKBJ010000030.1:0-41955 GCF_037890145.1 Phocaeicola sp. HCN-6420 | reverse complement strand
AACTTTTTTTGCCGGTAGACGACAGAAAAATGCAGGAAAAGAAGCAGGAAGAAACCAAAAAATCTATCAAGCTGTCCGAAAAAGGCATGAAAAACATACGGCTGACAAGGATAAATCCTGCCATTTGAGGACGGTCAGATCTCCAGAAACAGCTCTTTCTATTGGCTATAGTCAAGGAAAAAAGCAAAAAAGTCCGGGAGCCGGATAAAATATATCCGGAAAAAACTGAAAAAACATGCTGAAATTTCCTCCGGTTTTTGTACAAAAAATATTGTGTTTTGTACAAATTCCAAAAGTTTTTGTACAAAAGCATGAAACAAAAACGGCAGAAACCGAGGGAAACGGCAACAACATCCGGAGAAAACAACAGCAATGTCCGGAGAAAACAACAGCTGCATCCAAGGAAAACAATAACAACGTCCGGAAAACGACAGCAAAATCCGAGAAAAGCATGTCCAAAAGTCTTACAGATTTTATACAAAAGTTTTTGAGTTTTGTACAAATTCCTAAAAGTTTTGTACAAAAGCATGAAACAATAACAGCAGAAACCGGAGAAAACGACGGCAGCATCCGAAGAGAACTACAGCAACATGCAAGAAAAACAACAGCAGTATCCGGAAAAAACAACGACAGCAAAATCCGAGAAAAACATACCCAAAAGTCTTACGGATTCTGTACAAAAGTTTTTGAGTTTTGTGCAAAAACAATTTTTTTTGTACAAAACAAGACCAAAACAGCGGGAGAAAATCCAAAAGAAAAAAGAATCTTTTCCTGAAAAAGCAAGTGAATTTATAAAACTGGATAATAATTATAAATCTTAAAAGCAACAAAGCCTTTAAAAAGAATATAAAAGATGATTTTTCTCCTGAAATAGAAGAATATGAAAAGGAATAGAACGATAGTATTCAGTTCCACATTCTTCTCACCAGTTGACCGATTCAAACTCACGCAAAAATATTTCACTCTCACATAAATTTATAAATTTTATTTTGCAGATTATCCGAGAATTATCTTATTCGTTATCAAAAGTGTCTACAATGTAGCTCCCCGATTAATAGCATATACATATTTTCCAGCAAACAACTTAGTCCGACTTATTGATAAAAATACCTCCAAAAATGTAAACGCACATATAGGCTGAGTTTCATTTACATGAACTATCCATCATTTCATAAATAAGCATTACGCACCCTGTAAACAAAAATACTATCGAAAATACAACTATCAGATTATACCGAACGAGCATTGCTCCTCCCTCCTACCGGACTTACCCTGCTAAAAACTTCACTAATAAATAACCGACAGCAATAGACATCTACAACTCCTACTTCTCCCAATATGCAAAAGACACCAATCGCTAAGGCTATTCTGCTGATCATCTTCAACAAAAATAAAAAGCCTCCGACGTTTATCCGCCAGAGGCCTATTATACGATACGCTTATTGTAAGTTATAACTGTTCACATTCTTGCAGCCACAAAGCCGAACTTGCATCACTCGGCATGCGCCAGTCACCACGAGGACTTAAAGATACGGAACCAACCTTAGGACCATCGGGCAGACAAGAACGCTTGAACTGCTGATTGAAAAAGCGACGACAGAAATTCGTAAGCCATTTCTTTATTGTATCTCTGTCGTATACTCCACGAAAGGCAATTTCCGCCAAATAAAAAATCTTTGCAGGGCGAGAACCAAAGCGCAAGAAATGAAACAGGAAGAAATCATGCAATTCGTAAGGCCCTACCAAATCCTCCGTTTTCTGCTTGATATTACCATTTTCGTCAGCAGGAATCAACTCAGGACTAATAGGTGTATCAATAATATCAAGAAGTGTAGCACGCGATTCTTCATCAACTCCTGTTTCCGCTACCCAAGTAACCAGATAACGAACCAGAGTTTTCGGAATACTTGAATTGACTCCATACATAGACATATGGTCACCATTGTATGTAGCCCAGCCCAGTGCCAGTTCGGAAAGATCTCCCGTACCAATGACCAGCCCTCCCACTTTATTGGCATAATCCATCAAAATTTGAGTACGCTCCCGCGCCTGGCCATTCTCATATGTCACATCATGCACACTCATATCGTGATCTATATCCTTAAAATGCTGAATACATGCATCACGTATACTGATTTCCTTTACCGTAACCTGCAAAGAATGCATCAAATCCAAAGCATTATGATAGGTACGATCAGTTGTTCCAAAACCAGGCATAGTGATACCTACAATACCACTGCGGGAAAGCCCCAACTTATCGAAGGTCTTCACACACACCAATAGTGCCAGTGTAGAATCCAGTCCCCCGGAAATACCGACCACTACCGTCTTGCATCCGGTATGTACAAGCCGTTTTGCCAAACCAGCCACCTGAATGGAGAAAATTTCCTCGCAACGTTCATCTAACAGCTTACCGCCTTCCGGGACAAACGGATGCGGTTCGACCGGACGAGTCAAGGTACATTCATCCCCTGTCTGGGCAAGTTCCACAGGAATACGCTTCACCGGACAATCCTTGTAAGCCCGTACGCTGGCAGAGAATGTAGTATTCAGCATTCGTTCACTCCGCAAACGTTCCACGTCAATTTCGCTGATGACCAACTGTTCTTCGAAAGAAAATCTTTCGGAAGCAGCCAGTAATGTACCATTCTCATAGATAAAAGCATTTCCCGCAAATACGACGTCGGTTGTAGACTCACCAAAACCAGATGAAGCAAACACATATCCCGACAAGCAACGTGCCGACTGCTGGGCAATGAGTGAGCGCAAATACTGATGCTTACAAATATTTTCAGTATCGGCCGACATATTGAAAATTACATCTGCCCCCTGAAGAGCCAATTTAGAACTGGGAGGTATAGTAGCCCAGACATCTTCGCAAATTTCTATGCCAAAACATAACTCAGCCGATTCAAATATCAAATTAGCACTGACCGGCACCTGCTGACCACACAGACGTACCATCACATCATCCGGATGAGCCGTAGAAGGTGCAAACCAGCGTTGTTCATAAAATTCCTTATAGTTCGGCAAATATGTTTTAGGAACAACTCCCAATATCTTACCACGTTGAAAAGCCACAGCACAGTTCATCAATGTCGAATTAACAACGACAGGCATCCCTACTATCGATATAATATCTAACTGACGAGTCTCATTCATGACTTGCATCAAAGCCATTTCTGCCTGTTCAAGCAATAAAGACTGTCCAAACAAATCGCCACATGAATATCCCGTAAGATTCAATTCCGGGAAAATTATAACCTGCACTCCTTTCGATTCGGCATCAATTATCAATCTACTAGCCTGCTGTGCATTGAACTGGCAGTCGGCAACCTTCACCAAAGGTATAGCAGCCGCCACTTTTACAAAACCATATTTCATATAAGTTGTTATATAAATAATGTATATCTGCAAAGATAGAAATTATTTACGGACCGAAAGGCGAAAAATAAAAAAACTAACTTTGCTTTGGTATTTAAGAAAATCTTTATATCTTTGCCAAAGAATTAAAATTGTAACAATTACAAAAATATAAAGAATAACATGAACGTATACGAATATCTGCTTAGCTATAATATTAAGCCGTCCGTACAACGCATTGCAATTATGGACTACTTGCTGAAGCATCATACTCATCCGTGTATCGATGAGATATATCTTGCGCTATGTAAAGATATACCTACACTTTCGAAAACGACAGTGTATAATACACTGAAGTTATTCATCGAGCATGGAGCAGCGCGCATGTTAACCATCGATGAACGTAATGCCTGTTTCGACGGCGACACGTCGATGCACGCACATTTTCAGTGCAAAACATGCGGAAAAATATATGATATCCCGATGAAATCTGAAAGTGAAGACATCGAATCGCTGAATAAAAACGGATTCCAGATAGAAGAAATTCACCACTACTATAAAGGTGTCTGTCCGGAATGTTTAGGAAAAGAAAACGGAAATTAATAGCCACACAAGGCTAAATGAAATATTACTAATAACTAAAATTTTTTTTGACTTATGAAAAAATTTATCTGTACTGTATGTGGTTACATCTATGAAGGTGAAACAGCTCCTGAAAAATGCCCTATGTGTAAAGCTCCTGCTTCTAAATTCAAAGAACTGGAAGAATCAGCAGAAGGTGGTCTGCAATTCGTTGACGAACATGTTATCGGCGTAGCCAAAGGTTGCGATGACGAAATGATTAAAGACCTGAACAACCATTTCATGGGCGAATGCACAGAAGTTGGTATGTATTTGGCTATGAGCCGTCAGGCAGACCGTGAAGGCTATCCTGAAGTAGCTGAAGCTTTCAAACGCTACGCATGGGAAGAAGCAGAACACGCTGCAAAATTTGCAGAATTGCTGGGTGATTGCGTATGGGATACAAAAACTAACTTGGAAAAACGTATGAACGCTGAATGCGGCGCTTGTGAAGACAAGAAACGTATCGCTACTCGTGCAAAACAGCTGAATCTGGATGCAATTCACGATACTGTTCATGAAATGGCTAAAGACGAAGCTCGTCATGGTAAAGGTTTCGAAGGTCTGTACAACAGATATTTCAAGAAATAATATTTCCTACCATAATTTATCGGAGAGGAGGTCATTCTGTCAAAAGGAGTGATCTCCTTTCTTTTTTAATGCACCTTTCCGTTCCAACGAATCCAATATTTCATATTCCCTGATACGTAATTTATAATACAGAAACGACTGATATACTTGACTACCGCTTCTTCCCCTCAACAATACAACTTCCAAGTTGCCAATACAGAGTGGTATCAGGAATCTGATAAGCGTTACAGATTCTATCCCTGAATCTCACATTCATTTCAGAGCCTTGATCGATAATATTCTCCACTTCCGACAATAAAAAAAGCGACTCCGTTCTCGGGAATCGCTTCATTCTGCAATATATTTTTTATTAATTAGCAGCAGAATCTTTGGCAGCAGGAGCAGCAGCAGGCTGATCTGTCGCAGCATCCGACTGAGGAGCTGCAAATCCTGCAGGAGCATTCAACGGATTTGTTTTCTGTTCTTTCACAGCTTGATCCATTATAACAGATGAACCTTCATTGGCACTAGGAATAACATAAGCAGTCGCAACGCTTACTACAACCATAAAAATAGCCAGTCCCCAAGTCAGTTTCTCAATGAAATCTGTTGTTTTGCGAACACCCATAATCTGATTTGAGGCAGCAAAACTAGAAGAAAGTCCTCCTCCTTTAGAGTTCTGTATCAATACGACAAAGCACATTAACACAGCTGCAAGTACGATTAATCCAACAAATAATAAATACATTTTCTTTTATTTTGATTTAGCGTTAATAATCAATTTTTCTAAAAATCTTATTTGGTCTGCAAAGTAAGCATTTTTTTTTGGATATTTCAAATTTAATTTTTTAATAATTTCGAGAGCTTTATCATATCTTTGCTGTTTTACGTAAATTTTTGCCAGTGTTTCGGTAAAATAACTTTCATCCAATTCATCGTCAAGCTTTTCAGGCCCTTCTTCGGGTTCTAACGAATCCGCTTCCGTTGTGCCTACTTCTTCCTGATCCGATACTGAGGAATCATCAGTCAAGGAGGTCTTTTCTGTAGAATCAACCTCCGGCAATTTCACTTCCTCTAAAGCTGTATTCTTATCATCATCATCCAAATCCCTTCCAGCCTCCTGCAATAAAGTATCATTCTGCTTCACAACACCCGTAGTTGATATTTCTGATTTTTCAATGAAATTATCAATCAATTCCTGCCCTTTCAACATTACCGGTTTTGTAGAAGTATCATCGGGTTCCTGCAATAAAATAGAAGTATAATCAACACTTACCTCCGAAGGTAAAGGCAAATCCATGGCAGGTTCTTCCGATAAATCGGATAAAAAGCGGTCTATTAAATCCAAGGTACGATCGGATGACTGATTTTCTTCCGCTAATGTTTTTTCCGAAGAATGCTTCTTGATAACCAAGCGTTCTCCTTCAATATAATAGAAAAGTACACTCAAATCAGCTATATACAATGCACTTTTCCTCAATTCCTCCTTAAAGCTGGCATCCTGCAGCAGAAACAAATTTTTAAGATAAAGCAAACGGGCAGTCTGGAAATAAGGATAGCGAGCTACCAGCCCTCTCAGTTCGAACAAGCTATCTTTATTCAAGTACTCTGGATGCAGTATCCATTCATGTAAACGTTGCTGAATCATCTTAAAATAAATTACCAGTTCGCTACAGTAGCATTAAATATTTGTTCTACAATCTCATCAATCATCTGATTAACTAAATCTTCCTGAACAGAGGCCAACTGCTGACTGGCATTATACTCACGACTTGCAGAGAACTGCTGTTCGAAATCTTCTGCATGATTGGTATTATTCACAAAACGCACATTGACCGTCATTCTCAATTCTGCCATTGTAGAATAACCATCCGAGCCAACACCTTTATTGTAAGCATCATAATTGGTTATCTCACCTGATAATTCCAAATCCCCTCCCTGCCTTACATGCTTTAAACGGGTTTGCTGCATATAGATATCTTGCAAGGCTGTATTAAACATCGATTCCATGGGGCCCCATACAAATGCCGCCGAGCGATTAGGAAAATTCTCGAAAGAAATGGTTTTTACCTTATCATAGTTGATTGAGGCACCATTGAATTTATACGATACGGTACATGCTGCCAATATACAAACAGCCACCGACAATACAGAAACCAGTCTATAATACTTTTTAATCAAGCCCATATTCTTTTATTTTACGATAGAGTGTCCGCTCTGAGATTTTTAAATCATTTGCTGCATTTTTACGCTTTCCATGATGACGTTCCAATGCCTTCCGAATCATTTCCTTTTCTACTTCATCCAGCGAAAGATTTTCTTCTACATATTCCTCTGTGTCTTGTACTTCAGGAACTTCCTCGGGTGAAACTTTTACCGGAGAGATATGATTAACGGCCGGTACAGAAGTATTGACCATAGGCACAGAAGTCATTACAACCGGAGGATCTTGCATAACTCCTACCGGATTCTGTAAATAATGAACGGAGGTTTCGGAGGGATGATTCATTTGAGTTCCACCACGTTCGGCCATAATATCATGTACCAACTTCTTTAATTCAGTAACATCCCGCCGCATATCGAACAATACCTGATAAAGTATTTCACGTTCACTTTCAAATCCTTTACCGTTAGACGTATTCTTTCCACCAAATAAAGTAGGGAAACGGGAAGCTGCTTGAGCAGGCAAATACCCTTGTAAAATATCTGCAGTAATATCTCGATTAGTTTCAATAATAGAAATCTGCTCCGTTATATTCTTCAGCTGGCGAATGTTTCCCGGCCATGAATAAGAAACAAGCATACGCTTTGCTTCGTCTGTTAACTGAATAGCCGGCATGTGATACTTCTCCGCAAAGTCAGAAGCAAACTTCCGAAATAACAAAGCAATGTCATCCGGACGTTCACGCAAAGGAGGAACCTTGATAGGCACTGTATTTAAACGGTAATACAAGTCTTCACGAAAGCGTCCTTCTGCTATAGCATCCGTGAAGTTTACATTGGTGGCTGCTACAATACGAACATCTGTCTTTTGTACCTTTGACGAACCCACCTTTATATATTCCCCAGATTCCAGCACACGCAACAGACGAGCCTGAGTTGATAAAGGAAGCTCTCCCACTTCATCCAAGAAGATCGTTCCTCCATTAGCTTCCGCAAAATATCCATTGCGGTCGCTGATGGCTCCAGTAAATGCTCCCTTCTCGTGCCCGAAAAGTTCTGAATCGATTGTACCTTCAGGTATCGCACCACAGTTCACCGCTATATAAGGTCCATGTTTACGGCGACTGAACTGATGGATAATCTGAGGAAAACTTTCTTTACCTACTCCACTTTCTCCTGTCACCAAAACAGACAAGTCTGTTGGAGCCACCTGCATCGCAATATCAATTGCCCGATTCAAGCCTTCGGCATTACCTATAATACCAAATCGCAGCTTTATATTTTGTATCTCCGATTTTATCATATCTCGTAGTCAATATATGACAAAATTACAAAAAGTTTAGCATATCGGGTAATTTTGACAGGAAAATTAAAATACGGTACGAATCATAAAACGAATACCCCATTTATTAGCCGTCGGGAGATTATTATAATTCAAACGACGTACATACTCAATATGCAAAAGCTTAAAGATATTATGTATTCCTGCCGAAATTTCTACGTACGGTTTTTTAGGATCCATAACATTACTAGAATAATTATATCGACCTGTTTCATCATAATGTCCAGGGAACATCATCAGAACATCATCGTTCTTATTACATTCCAGAAATGGATTGTTTTTATCTGTCAGGGTTCCCCACAAACATTTTACGCCGATAAATTCACGCCATTTCAATTTTTTAAGCAAAGGAATACGATTGAACAACTTACCCTGCATATTCCAGGAAACATCCAAAGAAGCATAACGGTCATTCAGGAACTCCATGTTATTTATCAAATTGAATGTCTCATCTTCAATGATATAAGAAAGATTGGCAGCAGGCATAATCAACAATGGAAAAGGTACTTTATTCCATTGAATACCCCCTTTTAAACGAGCATCAACGTTTCCCCATGAGCTAAACCAGAAGCGTTTATAAACACTTGCTTCTGTCACATTATAGGTATAGTCACCTCCCAATACTCCCTTCAAAGCCAAAGTATGCTGCAGCGTAAACACCGGAGCATCCAAATTAATAGGCAAACGCCGCTGCTTAGTATTTACAAAAGTTTCCCCCGGCGCGTAGCGGAAAGCCAGAGATGCTTCAGCCACTGTAATGTCATGCGTATTAAATGGAGAACGCACCCATTTCTGTCCCTGAAGCTGCTGATCGGCTATCTGAGCCTGCAAAGCACTTTCACCAGCCATCGTACGATAAAACAATTCACCACAAGGCTCATAATTGGCGTAACGTACCATCGCTGTTGTCTTAAAGCCAAACTCACGTTCACGCTCATATTTAATAGTAGCCTTACGCTCATAATTATACTGGTCTACTGTACAAACCTTCAACGATGTAAACACATTATCCTTATCTGTATTGATAAACTTATCAGAAGGTAACATGTTATCATACTGATAGGTAAAAGTTACTGAGTGCTTAGGAAACTCACGTGGCAAATATCCTTTTTTATCGAATGAATATTCCACTTCACCCATATATTTTGATTTCTGATCTTTGAAACCATAAGCATAATATCCTTTCAGGAACAAATGCGGATTCAAATTTGCTGTAGTCTGAGCCGAAGCACGCAAGCGAAGACCATCAATATAGTTTGAAGTAATCATGGTATTAATCGGTCCGATATCCACCTTACTATCTGGCGTACTGGTTTCCACAAAGTTCTCAATAAAGGCTTTCAAGACAAACATGATATATTTAAAGCCTTTTATCTTTGTCAAATCATCGACAAAACTTCCCATTCGGCTCTCTGACTTCGTCAAGTCTTCCTGCCTGTACTGACTCCAATACTGATCATCACGCATCATCGCATTGACGTCTTTAATTTCATCACCCTTCTTTTTAAATAATTTATCGGGCAAAGGATCAAAAGCGAAGTCAAAATAACGAGTCGTACGACGTACCAGATAAGACCCCAATACTTTTTTCAAATAAGAAAGCTCGCACAACATATCATCTTCCAGTAAAGTCCATTCACCGGTAGGCAATTCACCAAACTTTTGGTCAATAATCATGTTATCGACAAAGTTGATATCAGTTTTCTTAGGCAAATTCAACTTACACTCCTTTACACGATAAGTTGAGTCTGCCAATATATACAGATGTCCTGTAAACCCAAAATCTTGAGAGTTATTAGGAACAAAAGACAAATGGAAACATTTATCACGTTCTACATATACCGTATCCATGATATAAAATTTATAAAACCGGATACCGGCATCCGAAACGGGGCTATCGAACGGGTACTGTAAGAAACGGAAACGATCTTCATAAATATCAATATCCTGAAAAACATCCTTCAATACAGTTGTCAACATATCTCCTGTATTAAAAAGCTCATTGACTCCTGTAGAATTTATTCCCTGAATAATAGTCTTTTCCGAATGCGGGTCTTTTCTATATATTTTTTCAGATACAGTTTCGTCAACAGAAAGCGGCAATATGTTCTTTCCTGTCACGTCACACGGTTCCACCTGATCACGGAAAAAAGGATATTTTTTAAACAGCCATGACTCTCGCAATGAATCAGTGGTAATATTATTCATTGCAAAAGTAATCTTCTGATATTTATTGTAATGATAGTAGTCCTTTTGCTCGAGATTTGTTTTTTCTTTTGAAGCAATAACCTTCTTCATCAGTTCTACAGCCGGATTATTCTTGCGTGAGTACTTTTCACGCTTAGGCTTTACTACAACTTCATCAAGGACCAAGTCGGCTTTCATGCTAATATTCAATTCGGTAGTCTTTGAAGAAACTGTTACTACCTGTGTAGCATATCCGACCATTGAAAATGTCAATTTTGTCCATCCTGGATGATAAGCAATAGAATAATTTCCATCAACATCTGTGATTGTACCTACACCTTTTCCATCATAATAAACATTTAAATAAGGAATTGGATCTCCCGTATCGGAATCAATAACAACTCCATGAATCTGAGCACACAGACCTACAGCCCAAACGCACAATGTCATTATAAGGAGTAATCGTTTTACCATAAAAATCTTAATACGCTTTTTCTATATTCATACAAAACAGAGGCGAAATTACTGCTCTTTATTGTTTTAGGCAAATCGAATAGACATAAAAACGACAAATAGACCGTCTTTTATGCAGTATTAACTATAATTAATTTAGATTTTTAGGAAAGTCAATTCAGATAAAAAGCGTAATTTTGTAAACTCAAATTTAAAATAGAATCGTATAATTATCAAAATTAGCAAACATGTCTAAAATGCCATTATTCCATAATCTGATAGCAAGCGGCTTCGGTTCTGGATATAGTCCTATAGCACCAGGTACAGCAGGTGCACTACTTGCTACACTTATCTGGTGGGGATATGCATCTTTATTTAATGATTATTACATAACATTACAATGCACTCTTTTATTAGTTTGCATATTTACCTTTTTAGGAATCTGGTCATCGGGAGTTTCCGAAAAATACTGGGGAAAAGATCCGTCCCGTGTAGTAATAGATGAGATGGTGGGAACATGGATTGCCTTACTTGCTGTACCAGACGGCAACTATATAGGATATATGTTTGCAGCATTCTTATTATTTCGTTTTTTCGATATAGTTAAGCCTTTAGGCATCAAGCAAGCAGAGAAACTTCCTTCTGGATATGGTATCATGGCGGATGATATCCTTTCTGGGATATACGGAGGAATAGTAATTCTTATATACCGATTTTTGTGCGCGTGAAAAATATACTCATATCTCTCTGCAAAAAAGGAGGGCTGTTTATGTTCATCCGGGCTCAGCTTTCTGCACAAATTGCTACATTTGTCGACTTCCTGATCAGCATCTTATTAAATCAATGTGCACATATATATTATGTATATGCTACTTTGATTGGTTCTATCAGCGGAGGTCTGACAAACTGTG
Organism: Phocaeicola sp. HCN-6420; assembly: GCF_037890145.1. Lineage (NCBI taxonomy): Bacteria > Pseudomonadati > Bacteroidota > Bacteroidia > Bacteroidales > Bacteroidaceae > Phocaeicola > Phocaeicola sp. HCN-6420. The sequence continues at coordinate 30,345 of NZ_JBBKBJ010000030.1, read as the reverse complement.
CCATTAATTACAAATGGACTTTTCAGACTGAAGATTGTAGTCCCATACCTGTCTTGATAAAATATATCCTGGTATGGATAGGCAGTATTGGGCTGAACTTATGGGGGACTTATTTGCTAACTGAATTTCTGACATTGCAGAATAGTTTCATTTCAGTAAGCCAATCCACCGCATTTATCGTCGCTAAAATAAGCGTATCAATAATAGTTGCTATTTTATGGAATTACAATTTACATAAAACATTTGTTTTTAAAGACGCACATATTAATGAAAAATTAAAAAATAAAATAAAACAAATCACACACCAACATGGAAATAAAAAAACAAGCTAAGAAATTGCGCGATTCACTCCAGCAATTAATTTACAAAATTATCAATCCTTTGGTTCATGGAATGATTAAAATTGGGATTACTCCCAATATCGTAACAACAATCGGATTTTTAGGAAACCTGGCAGGAGCTTGTCTTCTGATTTATGCAGGTATAAATCAAGAAGCCGACTATTACAAGTTAATAGGATGGGCAGGAGGAGTCATCTTATGTTCATCCTTATTCGACATGATGGACGGCCAGGTTGCTCGTATTGGAGGAATGGCTTCAACATTCGGAGCCATGTATGATTCCGTGCTCGACCGTTACAGTGAGTTAGTTACTTTAGGTGGTATCTGCTTTTGTCTAATCGGACATGATTATCCGATAGGAGCTATTATCACCTTTGCAGCCCTTATTGGTTCATTGATGGTAAGTTACGTGCGCGCCCGTGCTGAGGGACTTGGACTGGAATGTAAAATAGGATTTATGCAACGTCCAGAACGTGTCGTTTTAACAAGCTTAGGTCTGCTGGTATGTGGTATCGTGGCAACACAAAGTACTCATTTATCTTTCGACCCAATGCTTATTCTAATTATACCAATGGGCTTCATTGCTATATTTGCCAACATTACAGCTTTCGCACGTATTGAATACAGTCGCAGACAACTCATCAAAAAATAACATTATTCATATATGAAAATAATGACTGACAAGCCTTCTACAAGGGAAATAGTGATATTAGCCGTTTCTCTTATAGCATGGATAAGTGTAACTGCAGCCTTCATTGGCATTCGCCCCGAGCACATAGGACTGGGGTGCTTTATTGCAGTATTATTCTTAATTAGCCGAGCTACGCGGAAGCTGGTTGTAGCTCTTCTCCCTTTTGCGATATTTGGAATTTCTTATGACTGGATGAGAATTGTACCTAATTACGAAGTCAATCCAATTGACGTACGAGGATTATACGAAACAGAGAAAAGCATTTTTGGTATTGCCACAGCCGAAGGAATTCTTACTCCCAACGAGTTCTTCCATATCCACCACTGTCAAGTAATGGATTTTATGGCAGGAATTTTCTATCTTTGTTGGGTTCCTGTACCCATTTTATTTGGTTTAGGACTCTATTTTAATCGACAGCGCAAAACATATCTGCACTTTGCACTTGTATTTCTGTTTGTCAATTTAATAGGATTCACAGGATACTACATACATCCTGCCGCTCCACCTTGGTACGTTATGAATTATGGTTTTGAACCGATTTTAAATACTCCAGGCGATGTTGCCGGTTTAGGGCGATTTGATGCAATGACGGGCCTTACAGTCTTCCAAGGGTTATATGGAAGAAATGCCAATGTTTTTGCAGCCGTACCATCGCTACATTCGGCATATATGGTTGTAGCATTATTTTATTCTTTCCGGACACGATGCAGTAACTGGCTACGAGCTTTATTTGCATTTATCATGATAGGTATCTGGTTCACAGCTGTATATTCCGGGCACCATTATATAATCGACGTAACACTCGGTATCTTATGTGCCTTATTAGGTATATGTTGTTTCGAATATATTTTAATGCGCATACCCAATTTCCGCAATTTTGTACAACGCTATACAAAATACATTGAATAAAAAAAAGTATTTCAAGATAAAGTTCTTAGAACTTTAAACATCTACTGATTCTTATTAAGGAAGTTCCTCTATTCCTAACCTCAATATAGAGGAATTTTTTATTATCTAATCTAATAAAAAAGAGGCCGTTCCTTTTTGTTGGAACAGCCTCTTTTCTTATTTCATGAAAAATTTTCTACTATAAGTCAATCAATCGATTTCTTCATCTGCCTCATAACCACCCATCTCACGAAGCGCATTCTTCAACATTACATACTGCTGGAACAAGTGATTAACAGGAACTTCATTCTTTGTATAATCGTGCATCGGGCTCTTTAAGAAGAAACTCAAGAAACGCTGGATACCATAACGTCCGGCACGTGCAGCCAAATCGCTCAACAATACTAAGTCAAGACATAATGGTGCTGCCAAAATAGAATCACGACACAAGAAATTAATTTTAATCTGCATTGGATAACCCATCCAACCAAAGATATCAATATTATCCCACCCTTCCTTATTATCATTACGAGGAGGATAATAGTTAATACGTACCTTATGATAATAATCGGTATACAAGTCTGGTTGTTTTTCAGGGACAAGAATAGATTCCAATGTAGACAATTTGCTGACTTCTTTTGTATGGAAGTTTGCAGGTTCATCCAAAACCAGTCCGTCACGGTTACCCAAGATATTGGTTGAGAACCATCCAGACAAACCTAAACAACGAGTACCGATAATCGGAGCAAATCCAGATTTAACCAATGTTTGTCCTGTCTTAAAGTCCTTTCCGGCAATAGGCATCTTAGTTTTTTCAGCCATTTCCCACATAGCAGGAATATCAACTGTAGTATTCGGAGCACCCATAATAAAAGGAGCACCTTCAGACAAAGCTGCATATGCATAGCACATAGAAGGAGCAACATGCTCACGATCGTCATTTTTCATAGCCTGCTCCAACGCAGCCAATGTTCCATGTACTTCTTCACATACAGGTACATAAATTTCAGTAGAAGCAGCCCACAATACTACAATACGGCTACAGCCATTCTTTTCCTTAAAGTTACGGATATCTTTACGCAACTCTTCTACCATATCCCAACGTGTTGCACAATCCTTTACGTTGTTTCCATCCAGACGTTTTGCATAGTTATGGTCGAACGCAGCCTTCATTGGAACAATCTTTTCCAATTCATCTTTTACAGGATTAATATCCTTTTCTTTTAAAACTTCACAGTTCATTGCAGACTCATAAGCATTTGCCGGATATACATCCCATGCACCAAACACGATATCATTTAAGTTTGCGATTGGTACAATCTCATTATAATGAAGATATTTCTTATTGGCTCCACGTCCGACACGGATTTTATCGTATTGAGTCATTGAACCGACAGGCTTTGCCAATCCTTTACGAACCATCAAGACACCTGTCATAAATGTTGTTGCTACTGCTCCCAAACCTACACACAGCACACCGAGTTTTCCGGTAGCCGGTTGTACATTCATTTTTTCCATTTCTAATTTGTTTTTCTAGTTTGTCAAATAACAAAGTAATATTACGTGCTGTAAAGTTATACTTTTGTTTTAAACAATAAGCAAAAACTACCTCTTTTTTATGCTGCACTTGGAGAAATTGAACAATATTTCGTATAAAATGACAATAAAATAAAGGTTCCTGACAGATAAAAAAAGGAATATGGCTCCTTTCTAAAATTAAAAAGCACTATCTTTGCACCCGTTTTTATAATGAAAAAGTTATTAATAATGAATGATATTTGTTGCATCGGGCATATAACATTGGATAAAATCATAACTCCTAAACAAACAACTTATATGCCGGGAGGTACTTCTTATTATTTCTCCCATGGTATTTATCATCTGAATGATTGGAAAAATTATAAACTTGTCACCTCACTTGCTCCCAGTGAGTATACAGCTGTTGATGAACTAAGTCAAAAGGGAATAAATGTAGAGGTAATCCCCAGCCGGAAAACAGTGTATTTTGAAAACTCATATGGAGAAAATCAAAATAATCGTACTCAGCGGGTATTAGCAAAGGCTGATCCTTTTACCATTGAGAAGTTACAACAAACTGAAGCACGTTTTTTTCATTTGGGTAGTCTCTTATCAGATGATTTTTCATTAGAAGTTATTAAATTTTTATCGAAAAAAGGGATCTTGTCTGTTGATGCGCAAGGTTATTTACGTGAAGTAAGAGGTGAGAATGTATATCCCGTAGACTGGAATGAAAAGGAAGAAGCTTTAAAACATATTCATATTCTGAAAGTAAATGAACATGAAGCTAAAGTTCTGACAGGATTATCAGATTACCAGGCTGCAGCTCTTCAATTATCCAAATGGGGCGTAAAAGAAGTGTTACTTACATTAGGTAGCGAAGGTTCTCTCATTTATGCAGGAGGAGATTTCTATCAAATACCAGCTTATCCTCCTAAAGAAGTAGTTGATGCAACTGGGTGTGGAGATACTTACATGTTGGGATACCTTTATATGCGAAATAAAGATGCATCATACGAAGAAGCCGGATGCTTTGCTGCAGCTCTGTCTACTATTAAATTAGAGAAATCAGGACCTTTCAGCGGAACTGAAGAAGAAGCTTGGAATATCATAAGAAGCAACAGATTGAAAACGGTTAAGCTGTAACAGTTAGATTATAAAGAAGAAGCCGGAGAAATTCTCCGGCTTCTTTTCTTTTTATCTTTTGCAAATAGATACAGACAACATTTTGCGAGCATACAACCAAACGACGGCATAAGCAACCCATGGCACAGCAAAAGCATACACCATCGTAGTAGTATCGGCTACATACCCCATCAACAATGGACCTACAACTCCTCCCACTGGCGACATCATCAAAAACGAAGATGCACGTTTGGTATGATTACCTAATCCTTTCAGTGATAAAGCAAAAATTGTAGGAAACATTATTGCCTCAAAAGCATATCCACATAATAATGCTATAAGTGAACAAATTCCAAAGTCTAACAACACAATAGTAGTAGTGATAACAGTTCCTGTTGCACAATAAAACAACATCCGTTCCGCACTTACACGTTGCATAATCCAACTGCCAACAAAACGTCCCGTCATGAATAAACCTAACCCGCCAAAAGACAAGACCAAAGAAGCATAACGGGCATTCATCCACTTTTGTTCCACTACATAATTAATGAAAAAGCTATTGATAGATATTTCACCAATCTCATAAGCAAATAAGGCAAACAAGCCAAATATAAAAAGTTTATGTGACCATAAGCCTACACTTCTGCCTTCTTCGTCAACTTCTACACCATGTTGGATTTCCGGGAGCTTCACTTTCATAAAAATAACAGCTACTATTAAAACCAGTATACCCATACAAACATATGGTAAAGCGACATTACTGTTTGAAGCACTTTGTTGATCATCGTTGGAGAACAACAATAATCCGACAAATAAAGGCGCACATATACATCCCATACCATTAAATGACTGTGCAAAATTCAAACGACTAGCAGCAGTTTCCTTTGCACCTAATTCTGTCACATACGGATTAGCAGCCGTTTCCAAAAAAGTAAGTCCGCACCCTATGACAAACAGAGCAAACAAAAATGCATTGAATGAAGCAAAATGCTGACCAGGAATAAACAATAAAGCTCCTACTCCATAAAGAAGCAATCCCAACACAACTCCTTTACGATAGCCGAAACGATTAATAAAAAGTCCAGCAGGTATAGCCATAATAAAATAACCCATATACATGGTAACCTGTACCATTGCCGAATGAGTCTTAGTAATATCCAGTATTTCCTGAAAATGTTTATTCAAAACATCCAATATAGCATGTGCAAATCCCCATAAAAAGAAAAGGGAAGTCAATAATATAAAAGGTAGGCGATATTGTTTCTCTACCAAAGGAATACGTTTTTCTGTCATAAATAATTTCTTATAAATAATGAAGCAAACAAATCAAATCTGTAATTATTATATCGGGCAAGGATTCATCTATCTCTTCATTTCCCCACCCTTCACCTTTCAACCAGGCAACCTTACAACCGATAGCTTTGGCTGGAATGATATCCTTCGAAAAAGAATCACCAACAACCAGCACATTCTCTGGAGAGAATCCCATAGCCTCCACGCCTAAACGATAAATAGCCGGATCAGGTTTACGCACCCCTACTGCAGAAGATTCTATAATTTCTGAGAAGAAGTCGTACAAACAAAAATCTTTCAAAACACTCTGTATATTACCATAAAAATTTGAAACCAGCACCAACTTATACTTTTCTGTAAGTTTTTGCACAACAGGACGTGTTTTTATCAGGACATCCAATACATATCGATAACATCTGTCGGCTACCTCTTCAGCATAATTCATGACATTAGCTTGATCTAATTTTCCATGCTCCACTAAAAATTCTAATTGAATTTTTGTTTTAATACGCAACACATCATGAAAATTGTATGTCGGCTTTACTAACGGAACACACGCCAACGTACGTTCGCCATGCACATAAGCCTCACGAAAGTCAGCCTTACTTACAGGAATATGACATTCTTCATATTTTTCCCATAAGACTTCTGCCCAATGACGAGAGTTCGTATCAAGTGTCCCTCCGTAATCAAAAATAATGCCTTTAATGTCTGTTAATTTTTTCATCAATTTTTATATTATCTGTACCATTGCCTAATTTCATCAATAGTACACCTATTACAATCCATATTAATTCACGCACACGAGTAATAAGCCCCGTATACACACCAAATGCGCTTGATATAGCTAATCCACCAGTAGCCAAAGCAAATCCTCCCTCACGAGCTCCAAGTTGCATAGGAGAGAAAAAAAACAAGTTCGCAAAAAGTGAAGTAAACGCCATTATCAGAATACACGAAACAAAACTAACATCTGTAGTAAGAATATTTAAGATAAAAAATATCTCTACACAACCTACAATGCGAGCCATAAACTCTAATCCTAATGCTAAATAAAATGTCGATTTACGCTGCCCATGCAACTCTGCTATTTGTCTGTCAACACGTTCCAGAGTTTCCCTCTTCTCTACCACAAAATGTTGTGCCCATTTTTTTATAAAAGGGACATGCCCCAATAATTTCAAAGTGCGTACGGCCATACCATTTTTGTACCCTTTCATAAAGAAATAAATTGCCACGAAGCAACAAATACCAACAACGCCCAACAAAACTCCCATCGCCATATTGACAGGCTCCATTATAAGATACAATATAACAGAACACAACCAAAAACAAAAATGAGAGAAGATATGCATCATAACATATAAAATGACAGAAGAAGTTGCCTTACTTGCTCCAACATAAGGTGTCAGTTCCATAATACGATAAGGTTCTCCCCCCATCAAGCCTACTGGAGTCGCATAATTTAAAGCAAAGCCAGAAACTGTATACTTATAAACTTTCCAAAATGGAACAGAAGCATGCTTTCCATCACGAATAATAGCATACCATGAACATGTATTCAAAAAATAGATAAACACCCACAACAATACAACTGCGGGAAGCCAATATCCTGCTTTTTGCAGATTTTGCCACAGCTCCTGATAATCCATATCGAATGTACAGAGCATTACGACGATTGCAAAGAGTCCGAAGAGCCAAAATATATTTCGAAATTTTTCTTTCATTGCTTAGCGTATTTCTGATAAAGATAAGAACAAATAGCCTCATGACGATGACGCATATACAAGAACAAAGAAGTCATTACAACAATCTCGAATATGAAATAAAAATAAGGTTCACCTATCAGCAAACTGATGTACAAAGCTATGGCTCGTGTATTAAATGTCAAGATATTAGCATATTTCATCAAAGGCAAGCTTAATTTACGGAACTCCTCACATAAATCACGGGGAATATTATCTCCATAAGTCCGCAATACCCAAGCATAAAAACGCTGAAAAGAAGGAGTCAACCGTTCTTGCTGACGAGTATAGTTCCCGTAAAAATAAAGGAATGCTTTCCACCAAAAATTCCCTTTCCAAGGCAAACTATAAAAAATGGCACGCTGTTGTTTAAAGTTATCCAGCTCACTGCCACCTCTCCCCTTCAGAAAAAACAAATGAATATTACGGTAATAATCAGCCAAAGTACATTGCTTGCTATGGCAAACTGTCCCAGATATCAAAGCCAATATCCAGATAATCCAGCTCCAGGTCCAGCCACATTCAGCTCCAATACCTAAAGGAAGTGGCTGATTCATCAGCCGTAAACAAATCGCCAAATAAATGGAAAAGAACCAAATATCACCAGCAAAGCCATCCAGCATGCGCCCCCAACGTGTTTTTTTACCAGTAAGACGTGCCAACTGTCCATCACAACTATCATAGTGATTGGCCCATATTAACAAAAAAATCCCGATCAAGGTATGTTTCAGATCCGGATAATAAAACATTATCCCAGCCCCCACACCTAAAAATATAGACAATATTGTTACAACATTGGGATGTACTCCTAAACGTTTAAAGAATAAGGCCCATAAATAGCCTATCGGACGATTAAAATAAATATCCAGAGTTTCTTCTGTATCCATCGATTTAAAAGAAGCCTCAAATTCCTTCTTATCTATTTCCATCTTATTCCTCCAGTTTAGCCATTACCTTATTATAAATACATTCTGCTATTTTAATACCAGCTTCCTCTCGGCAGCGAGCAAAACTTGGCCAATCATTAAAATCTATAATTCTGATTTCTCCAGTAGATGAAACGATACAATCACCTCCATAAATAGGTACGTCCAGTATCTCTGCAAATGCGGAACTACATCGATATAGTAAATCTTTATCAAATGGGTAACCATGTGTTCCACCATTCACGATTTCTAAGCCCAACTTACTATGAGATTCTTCTGTAGGATAAAAAGAAAAAAAGAAATCAGTTCCCTGTACACCATAAAACTTGACTAAATCACCTACTAAATGTTCATTAACCACAGCTTCAGGAATTCCTCGTGAACGAAAGTCTGCCAGTACCTGTTCTGCCTTTTCTCTACATTCTACATATACTACATCCTCCTTCACCATTGCATGTGAATCTCCACGTTTTATCCAGCAAGGGAAAATATCTGGAGTAAATTCACCATCGGTAGAGATAATAAAACTTTTAGGATGGGCAAGGCCATTCCTTATCAATCGTTCAGTCATCGACTTTCTCATGCAATTGGCTATTCCATAGGCAGAGTTTACAACTACACTACCATTATCTTCCAATTGTTTTAAATACTCTATCGTAGCACGATCGCGTGCCATATCAAATATAAAATTAGCTTTTATCTGCTGCGAAACAAACTCTTTCTCAGTCCATACCTCTACATCAATGTCCTTTTCTTCTAATTTTTGGGCTACTATTTTAAATATAGCAGCATCATTATCTACATGATTTGGTGAATATTCATAACTTCGGCTTATTCCTACTATCCTTATTTTTTCGTGAATCAAACACATGGTTACGTTTTTAGTCTTCTTTATTATTTAAAAAGGCCTCCGCTTTTACTATATCACTTGTATGATCTACATCCAATATTTTTGAAAATGGATAAGCCGTAAGTTTCATACCGTCGGCAACCAATTGACGCTGAAAATTACGCATGCGTGAAATACCCTTTTCAATACACGACTGCAAAACATTAATTGCTTTCGGACTCAAACAATAAATACCGCCAGATATATATTGGCAGTCAGGAGTCATTGCATCATAAAATCCTGTAATATTCAACTTCCTATCAGTAGATATATATAATGGCTTCTCGTCATCTATATAATCTGTCACCGCCATCATGCCATCATTTTCCGATACTCTAAAAGCATCAATAAAATGAGTAAACTCTTCTTCTCGAAAAACTGTATCAACCGTTGTCAGACAAAACTTATCACCCTTCAGGTAAGGACTAATTTCATAAAAGCTATGCATTGAACTTGGAGTCGTTTTCACTACGACTTCCAAAGGTAGAGCCATACTCTCCTTAAGCTTTGCCAAATGTTCTTTCGTAGCCTGTACTTCATTATTAATTATAATGACCACCTGGCTTGCCCCATTTTTAGCAAAGATGCGAATCAAACGATCTATCATAGCTTCTCCATTCAGTTGCACCAATGGCTTGGGCAACTGAACTCCTTCCTGAGAAAGTCTGGAACCTTCCCCGGCAGATATTATAGCAAACTTCATAAATAGTTATTCTTCCTCTATCGTATCAAGCTTTAACTTGTCACTATCATCACGTTTCTCGTAATATTGTTTGCTCAACGGATGGGCACTAATTTCTCTTTCAATACAACGATTCCGAAAAACGTCCAATGCCACATATATTGCCTGACGGAAAGAATCTTCCGACGCGATACCTTGTCCTGCAATATCATATGCGGTACCATGAGCTGGAGAAGTGCGAACAATAGGCAGTCCTGCTGTAAAATTCACACCTTCATCCATAGCCAAAGCCTTAAACGGAGCCAGTCCTTGATCATGGTACATCGCCAGGATACCATCAAAATGGCGATAATTGCCAGAACCCATAAAACCATCTGCCGGATATGGGCCGAAACACTGCACTCCTTTTTTTATCATCTCCTCCATTGCCGGAATAATGATTGTCTGTTCCTCACTACCAATCAGCCCGTTATCACCCGCATGAGGATTCAGGGAGAAAACAGCAATACGAGGATTGTCAATACCAAAATCCTGTTTCAAAGAGCGATGGAAAATAGCCATCTTTTCCATTATCAGTTCTTGTGTCAAGTCTTTTGCTATTTCACTGACAGGAACATGTCCGGTAACCAAAGCCACCCGGAAATCATCTTTCAGCAAAATCATCAAAGCTTTCTGTCCCTCTCCTACACGTTCTTCGATATACTCGGTATGACCAGGGAAATGAAATGTTTCCGACTGTATTGTATGTTTATTGATTGGAGCTGTAACCAATACATCAAACAATCCTTCACGATATTCTTTCAACGACAATTCCAAAGCAGCCAATGCCGCACGCCCAGCCTCCTGTGTCGGTTTTGTCAGTTCTACCTTCAGCTCTTCTTCCGTACAGTTGATAATATTTACACGTCCATCCTGAGCCTCTGAAGCAGAATTAATGATACTGAAATTAGTCTGTATATCCATTGCCTTCCGGTGATAAGCAGCTACTTTAGGCGAGCCATAAATAACCGGTGTACACAAATCCAGCATCGCAGGGTCGGAAAAGGCTTTCAATATAACTTCATAGCCAATTCCATTTATATCTCCATGGGTGATACCCACCTTTATCTTACGTTCTTCCATAGTTTTCTTATTTATTGCTAGTTTGTTCTGCTTTATGTTCTACTTTCTCTTCTGTCAGTGCTCCATCCACAGGTATTTCCGATACCGTTTTTTCGGAAGGCAATCTCAAAGTATACAGAGCTGCATTCAATCGGCGAATCTGATCACGTTTCAGTCGGCCCGGATTATAAACAAAGCCTTCAACTACTATTACACGAGCGTTCGCACGGTCAACCCGCATGTGTGCAACAAACGGACCACCCATAGCGTCATTTTTCATTTCCCATAATCCGCGAACTTCAAATGCATAATCACCTTTTACAGCAATATTTCTCACATCGACTAAAGAAGAATCAGCTGTTTCCATGTACATACCTTCACGTTCACCCGGTATATTTATTTTCATTACAGAATCACGCTTATGAATAAAATATGCCTTTGTAAACGTATCCTTATCCTTGAACGGGAAAGTATACATCACAAAGTTCAAATCATTCAAATTGGTAGATGACCAGAAAAAGTCTTTTCCTTCCTTATAGGATTCCATTTCAATCGGCATCCAAATATCACAATCAAAAAGACTTCCAACTTTTGCTGAAACAACTTGATTATGTTTTTTCTCCAACATTTTAATCTCACGGTTCATTTCTGCCCGTGTAAAGAAATCAATGATCAAATTACCATTACGGGAAACATAATCATCAAATTCTTTTTGATTAGGAGCCTGAATTGTCATAATCATCTGAGGAGAAGAATAAACATCACGTGAATATTTAAACTTTACCTGAGTATAGGCTTTCGGATTAATATCTACAAGAATAATATTACGGAACAAACGCATCGTACGGTCATAATAAGCAGTACGAACCCGTGATATACGAAATGAACGCTCCGGCTGGGGCAATCCAGGCACATCTGTATCCAGTACATGATAGAGTGCACTATCGGGACTCATCCAACAATTATCATCGGCTACTACCAATACTTCATAAGGGCGGCCACTGGAAGCTGGAGTTATAAGACTTTTTCCATCTCCCTTACAAGAAGCTAATGCCAGCACAACAAGTGCCAGACTCAGATAAAAGGCTAAACGCTTCATAATTTCTTTATTTAGTTAGTATCTTTCTTTTTTTCTGCTTGCTGTTTTGCTGTAGACAACATTCCACATGCAGCAAAAATATCTTCACCACGTGAAGCACGAATAGTTGCAAATACGCCGTGCTGTGTCAGATAGTCGCGGAATGCAATCATAGCATCCATATCCGTACCTTCCAAATCAACATTCGGAATAGCATGAAAACGTATAAGATTGATACGGCAATCTAACCCACGCAGCAACTTTATCAGTTCTTTGGCATATATCATACTATCGTTCACTCCCTTGAACACAATATATTCAAAAGACAAACGACGTTGCTTACTAAAATCATAACGTTTAAGTATATCAACGATTTCGGTAATGGAAAAAGCCTTCTCCGCCGGCATCAGTTCTCCACGCTGCGACGGGAACGGTGAATGCAAGCTGACGGCCAAATGGCAATCACTTTCTTCCAGGAAACGTTCCAGACCTTTCCGCAATCCTACCGTCGATACGGTAATTCGTTTCGGACTCCATGCATAGCCATAATCAGCCGTAAGAATCTCCAACGAACGTAACACTGCATCCAAATTATCAAAAGGTTCTCCCATTCCCATGAACACAATATTTGTCAAAGTATCACGTTCTGGTACAGAATATACCTGATTCAATATCTGCGCTGGGGTCAGGCTATTAGTATATCCCTGTTTACCTGTCATACAAAATTTACAATTCATCTTACAGCCCACCTGCGATGAAACACACAATGTAGCACGATCATCATCAGGAATATACACGGATTCGATATAATCCCCCTCGGGAGTACAAAACAAATATTTTACGGTTCCATCCACCGAACGCATCTCGTGAACAGGTGGAGTTGCCCCTACTTCATAATTTTCTTTCAAACGTTCACGGTTCTTCAATGACAAGTTGGTCATCTCGTCTATCGAAAACACCTTTTTATCATATAGCCATCCGGCGATTTGCTTTGCCGTAAAAGCAGGCATACCCAAATCGCGCACGATACATTGCAGCTCACTTAAAGTCTTTCCCAATAAGGGAGTTTTTAAATCTGTCATTATTTCACCGTTTTTGCACAAGTTGAACAAATAATCTGTACAAAAGAATATTCCATTCTATACAATTAGCGCACAAAGTTAGGCAAAAAATAAGATATATTGCCTATCTTTGTCCTTATAAATGTATTAAATATGAATAAAACAGTCACATGTTTTCTTCCTTACGGAAGTGAAAATCAATTTGATAAAACAATAGGCGAATTGCTGGCATGCCCCAGCATAGACCAGATATTCTTACTATCAGCACAGTCTGATACGAACATCAAACTGCCGGAAAGATGCCACCTTCTACCTGCATCACCAACCGATTCGACCGAAAGATATAAGCAAATAGCTCAGTACGCCAATACACCATACACGTTAATCTACACACAAGTACATAATTTCGAACTGGGTTATATGGCAATCGAACGCATGTGCGATTATCTTTCAGCGCCTCAATGCTGTATGGTATATGCCGATCATTACAAAATAGTAAAAGGAGAGAGAAAGCCTCATCCGGTCATCGACTACCAGTTGGGAAGCGTACGTGATGATTTTGACTTCGGTTCTTTACTTATGTTTCGTTCCGAGACATTGAAGAAAGCTGTCGATGAAATAACATCCGAAGATGAATATCATTATTCTGCACTGTATGCCTTACGCCTGGCCTTATCACGGTATGGTGAGCTGACTCATATACGGGAGTATCTCTATACCGAAGCCGAAATAGATTTACGCAAATCTGGTGAAAAACAATTTGACTACGTAGACCCGCGCAACCGTCAAGTACAAATAGAGCGGGAAGTGGTTTTCACCCGGCACCTAAAGAAAAGTGGAACTTATCTTGTACCAACCCGATGTACCATAGATGTAAGTGAAGGAAATTTTCTTTACGAAGCTTCGGTCATTATACCGGTACGTAACCGCGCTCGTACTATCGACGATGCAATTCGTTCCGTACTGGAACAGAAAACCCGTTTTCCTTTTAACCTGATTATTATCGATAATCACTCTACCGACGGAACAAGTGAAATTATCGAGCATTATAAAAATAATTCCAAAGTCATCCATCTGATACCTGAGCGGACTGATTTGGGAATAGGCGGATGCTGGAATTTAGGTATAAACCACGCACAATGCGGCCGCTTTGCCATACAGTTAGATAGCGATGATCTATATAGCAGTCCGGATACGCTGCAAACTATTGTCGATAAATTCTATAAAGAACAATGCGCCATGGTCATCGGTTCTTATCGCATGACAGATTTTGCCTTACAAACTCTTCCTCCTGGAGTTATCGACCATAAAGAATGGACAGACGAAAATGGGCATAATAATGCTTTACGCATCAATGGGCTGGGAGCTCCCCGTGCATTCTACACTCCTCTCCTACGAAAGATTCGTGTACCGAACACCAGTTACGGAGAAGATTATGCACTCGGACTGGCCTTTTCACGTAGCTACCATATCGGACGTATCTACGATGTATTGTACTTATGCCGCCGATGGGAAGGCAATTCCGACGCAGCACTAAGCATTGAGAAAGTCAACTTAAACAACAGTTATAAAGATAGTCTGCGTACCTTGGAAATGAAACTGCGCCATGACATGAACAAGAAGAAACACCCCGGTGAGCTTTTCTTTGAAAGTCAATTAGCTAAATGGCAGACAGCACGAACCAACCACGAAGCACTTGACAAAATAGAAACGCGTACGTTCCATTTGAATGGTAATACGATAACCGTACAATTCAATCCGGCACGGGCTGTTTCTACATGTGCTAAAATCGACAAGGCATCGATAGAAGCACGTCCTTGCTTTTTATGCTCCGAAAACAAGCCTAAGGGACAAGATGAAATCATTATTTCATTAAACGAACCTTTCAGCTTACGCGTAAACCCTTATCCGATACTTCATGGACATCTTACAATCTCCAGTTTGAAGCATCAGGACCAGATACTTGCCGACAAGACAGAACGTCAGCTTCCCGGTGGATTAGTAAATTGGCTTGAAACACATTTTGAGCCCGGATATGCTGTATTCTACAACGGTGCAAAATGTGGAGCTTCCGCCCCCGACCATTTCCATTTTCAAGCTGTACTGCAAAATGATATCCCTTTGATTCGCCAATGGGACAGACTAATGTCTACAGCTGTCTGTACAAAAGAGCAAAACATGGTTAACGGAAGTAGATGTCGTTCTTATCAGATAACAAATTATATCTGCCCGATTCAGGCTTTTGTTACTGACCAATCTATGACAACAAGTCCGGAACTGATAGAAGAATATCTGCATACCCTTCCAATACATGACGGAGAATATGAACCCAGATATAATCTGTTTGCGTGGAACGACCCCGTACGCGGTTTCACCGTAGTATACCTTCCACGAGAGAAACATCGTCCGGCCTGCTATACAGCATCCGGCAATGCACAGATTCTTGTCAGCCCGGGAGCACTCGATATGGCAGGATTATTAGTCACTCCCCGCAAGGAAGATTTTGACAAAATAACAGAACAAGATATCTTACAAATATATAAAGAAGTATCATACAGCAATTAACACTTAGCGCATCATGAAAGAACCAGAAATAAGCGTGGGCATTGTCAATGCTCAAGAGATTCATTTTACACTCAATTCACATTTCCTGGCGAAAGGTGAAACTGTTACCGGCAATCAGGTTGTGTCTTTTGATGAAGGAGGAATCTTGTGGAACGGCAACGTATACCGCGAGCTTACCTTCACACCCGTAGAAGACGAGGCCTCTTTCTCCTTGTATGATGTAACCATTGGCATCAATTTTCATTGGGAACGTCAGGAAACTCAGCACTTCAACGGTACGCTCAAGTTGGTAGTGGACGAAGGAAAGATTACAGCCATCAATATTCTGCCGGCCGAGGATTACCTCATCAGCGTCATTTCGTCCGAGATGAATGCCACCTCCTCTCCTGAGTTTCTGAAGGCTCATGCCGTCATTTCCAGAAGCTGGCTGCTTGCCCAGATAGAGAAGCGTAAAGCGATGAGCAAACACGACAACGGATTCTTTTCTTTCATCAAGACTGATACTGAATATATCCGGTGGTACGATCGCGAAGACCATACCATATTCGACGTATGTGCCGACGATCACTGCCAGCGCTACCAAGGCATAACAAAAGCATCTAACAAGAGTGTTGTCGAAGCAGTCAAAGCGACACAAGGTCAGGTACTGATGTATAAAAACAGCATCTGCGATGCACGCTTCTCCAAATGCTGTGGAGGAGTAAGCGAAGTATTCAACACTTGCTGGGAAGATAAGAATTATCCATACCTGAGTGCGGTACGTGATACAAAGGAAGAAGGAGTATTGCCCGATCTGACTTTGGAAAGTGAAGCAGAAAAGTGGATACGAAGCACTCCTGAGAGCTTCTGTTATACGAACGACAAGGCGATTATCTCACAGATTCTGAACAACTACGATCAGGAAACAACCAACTTCTACCGCTGGAAAGTCCGCTACACACAAGAGGAGCTTTCCGAATTGATTCGTAATAACACAAAGAACGACTATGGAAAAATAATCGATCTCATCCCTGTAGAACGAGGAAAATCGGGGCGCATTTGCAAGCTGAAAATAGTTGGTACCGAAAAGACACTTATCATAGGAAAAGAGTTGGAAATACGCCGCACACTATCTCCTACTCATTTGTTCAGCTCAGCCTTTATCGTGGATAAAGGAGAAACTGATGCCAATGGCGTACCTGCATGGTTCGAGCTCACTGGAGCCGGATGGGGACATGGTGTAGGTCTCTGTCAAATTGGAGCAGCTGTAATGGGTGAGCAAGGCTATAATTACAATGAAATCCTGCTTCATTATTATAAAGGAGCAGATATAAGAAAACTGTATTAATATTTCCATCATGAAAAAGCAATCCCCCTGGTCGTGGGTCCCGACGCTGTATTTTGCCGAAGGATTACCTTACATAGCAGTCATGACTCTATCACTTGTCATGTATAAGCGCATGGGCATCTCGAATGCCGAAGTTGCTCTCTATACAAGCTGGCTGAACCTGCCATGGGTTATCAAACCGTTATGGAGTCCGTTTGTCGATTTACTCCGTACCAAGCGCTGGTGGATAACACTCATGCAGTTGTTCATCGGAGCCGGACTGGCGGGAATTGCTTTCACTATTCCTACCGAACATTTTTTCCAGACAACGCTTGCTATCTTCTGGCTTATGGCCTTTAGCTCAGCAACACACGACATTGCTGCCGACGGATTCTATATGCTGGGACTGAACAGTCACGAACAAGCTTTATTTGTCGGTATACGAAGCACCTTCTATCGCATCGCAACGATTGCCGGACAAGGATTGCTGGTCATGATTGCCGGATATTTGGAAAAGACCAGTGCAAATATTCCTTATGCATGGAGCATCACCTTTCTTGTTCTGGCCGGCATATTTCTTGCCTTATGGCTCTATCATTCCTTTATACTGCCACGTCCGGCAAGCGACAAGGCTGCGGCAAAGACATCTGCATCGGGATTATTTAAAGAATTTCTACTGACATTCCGTTCGTTTTTCAGAAAGGATCAAGCAGGCATTGCCATTCTATTCATGTTGCTGTACCGCCTGCCGGAAGCCCAACTGGCAAAGATGAGTATACCTTTCCTGCTCGATCCGGTTTCAAAAGGAGGCTTGGGCATGACAACCGAACAAATAGGATTTACCCAGGGTACTATCGGAATCATCGGACTTACACTGGGAGGCATACTGGGAGGTATGGCTGTGGCACGACATGGATTGAAGCAATGGCTATGGTACATGGTGTGGGCAATATCACTTCCCGATCTGGTTTATGTTTTTCTAAGCTATTTTCAGGAAACAAACCTGCTGTGGATCAATGTCTGCATTTTCATCGAACAGTTCGGCTACGGATTCGGTTTCACGGCATACATGCTGTATCTTATTTATTTTTCTCGGGGAAACCACAGTACAGCACACTACGCTATCTGTACTGCTTTCATGGCACTGGGTATGATGCTTCCCGGCATGATAGCCGGATGGATGCAGGAGCTTCTGGGGTATCAGCATTTCTTCCTCTGGATCATGGTATGTTGTGCCGCTACTTTCGGCGTAACTGCTCTATTGAAAATAGACCCTGAATTTGGAAAAAAGCAAGCCGAATAAACAGTTTTCCAAAACATGCTGACAAATAAGAAAAAACATCACCGGGAATTGCTGAATTTCCGGTGATGTTTTTTCTTATTCATGGTGATGAATATAATACACGTATTTATAAAATCATCAATTCTTTCTTTCCAGTTCTCGCAGATTTTCCATTTTCTTAGCTTCAAGAAACTCATAGATGCCACACAAATGTTCTTTCACACGCTGATTGCCGAATTCGTATACCTTCGAAACCAGCCCGTCCAAGAAATCACGATCGTGCGATACCACAATCAGTGTTCCGTCGAAATCCATCAGTGCCTGCTTCAAAATATCTTTTGTCTTCATGTCAAGATGATTGGTAGGCTCATCCAGAATCAGCAGATTTACGGGTTCGAGCAACAACTTAATCATTGCAAGACGAGTACGTTCTCCTCCCGAAAGCACTTTTACTTTCTTCATCGACTCCTCCGGCCCGCCAAACATAAAGGCTCCAAGCAGGTCGCGTATCTTGTTTCGGATTTCCCCCTTTGCCACATCATCGATTGTCTGAAAGACGGTCAGATTTTCATCCAGCAAAGAAGCCTGATTTTGTGCAAAGTAACCAATCTGCACATTGTGCCCCAGTGTCAATGTTCCCTCATGTTCTATCTCTCCCATGATACATTTTACCAATGTAGACTTACCCTCTCCGTTTTTCCCGACAAAGGCTACTTTATCACCACGTTCTATCGTGAGATTAGCATTACGGAAAACAACGTGGTCACCATACGTCTTGCCCACTCCTTCCATAATGACCGGATAACTTCCGCTTCGGGGAGAAGGCGGAAATTTAAGCCGGAGTGCAGAAGTATCTTCTTCATCAACCTCAATAAGTTCCAGCTTCTCCAGCATCTTCACACGGCTTTGTACCTGAAGAGTCTTACTGTATGTTCCCTTGAAACGTTCGATAAAATCTTTCGTTTCCTGAATCATCTTCTGCTGCTCCTCGTATTGCTTCATCTGTTGTTCGCGACGTTCTTTACGCAATACAAGATACTGTGAATAGTTTACCTTATAATCGTAGATACGCCCCATTGTCACTTCGATGGTACGTGTAGTAATATTGTCGACAAACTTACGGTCGTGACTGATAACGACTACTGCCTTGGCACTATTAATCAGAAATTCTTCCAGCCACCCGATAGACTCAATGTCCAGATGATTGGTCGGCTCGTCCAGCAACAACACATCCGGATTCTGCAACAGCAACTTGGCCAGCTCGATACGCATGCGCCATCCTCCGCTGAAATCGCTGGTAGGACGGTTGAAGTCTTCACGCACAAAACCAAGTCCGAGCAAAGCTTTCTCTACGTCTTCTTCAAAATGAGTCATATCGATGGCGTAAAACTTCTCGCTCATCGCAGCAACTTTTTCTATCAGCTCCATGTACGAATCACTCTCGTAGTCGGTACGGGTAGCCAGTTCGTTATTCATGCGTTCTATTTCTTCCTCCATTTCACGAAGGTGAGCAAAAGCCTGCGATGCTTCCTCGAACACCGTACGTCCGTCTTCTGTCATCAGATGCTGAGGCAGATAAGCAACCACACAGTCTTTGGGTGCTGTTACTTTTCCACGTGTTGGCTGGCGTACTCCGGCCAATATTTTCAACAAAGTCGATTTTCCAGCCCCATTCTTTCCCATCAGGGCAATACGGTCTCTTTCATTAATCTGAAAACTAATGTCACTAAATAAGGTGGTTCCGCCAAACTCGACGGTAAGTCCATCTACTGAAATCATAAAATTTTACGTCTTAGTATATAAATTACATCATTTAATTCAAAAAAGCAGAGAAGCCTTCCCGCCAGTTTTATCTTCATCGCCTGCTCCTTACACAACATCTTCTATCCGATATCCGAATAAACAAATACCTTGCGAACCCCGTTCCCTATCAAGAACCCAGACTCACAATTTCCTGCAAGATACGGACTGCCGAATCCACATCGTTTATGTCCTTTACGGTCATGCTGCGTCGTCCGTTCTGTTCACGCAAGTTGCATACCCGCGGATACTTTGCCATGTAATCGATAATCTTACCGAAAGCTGCACTCTGATAATACGGACTATCCGGATTGCTTACAAAATAAAGAATCATCTTACCCCCCTTCAGCACAGCCTTTTCTACGCCAAGGCGTTTTGCCAGACGACGGAGAGGTACAATACGGATCAGTTCTTCGCCTTCGGGCGGAATCTTGCCAAAGCGGTCTACCAGACGAGCCTTGAAAGCCTCCACATCCCGGTCGAGTTCCAATTTATCCAGCTCACGATAAAGCAACATTCGTTCACTGCTGCTCGGAATATATTCGTTGGGGAACAACAATTCCAGATCACTTTCCACGGTACATTCGTCAACGAAATCTTCGCCGCTGATCTTTTCCTCTCCAGCCTTAATCTCATCGGCATAAAGATCGGCAAACTCATCATTCTTCAGTTCCGTCACAGCTTCCGACAGAATCTTCTGATAAGTTTCATAACCCAGGTCGGCAATAAAGCCACTCTGTTCGGCTCCCAGCATATTACCGGCACCACGAATATCCAGGTCCTGCATGGCAATATGTATACCGCTTCCCAGATCGCTGAAATTTTCGATAGCCTGAAGACGGCGCTTGGCTTCGGGAGTCAAAGACGATAAAGGAGGAGCCAGCAAATAACAGAAAGCCTTTTTGTTACTTCGTCCCACACGTCCGCGCATCTGATGCAAGTCACTCAATCCGAAGTTCTGTGCCTGATTGATAATAATCGTATTGGCATTCGGGATATCAATTCCACTCTCGATAATGGTAGTGGCAAGCAGCACATCGTAATCATAATTCACGAAACCGAAGATTATCTTTTCCAGCTCTTCGGGCTGCATCTGTCCATGACCGATACATACACGGCAATCCGGAATATTACGCACGATCATTGCTTTCAGTTCCGCCAAGTTCTGTATGCGGTTATTCACAAAGAACACCTGACCGTTACGGCTCATTTCAAAGTTAATCGCTTCGGTAATGATTTCTTCGTTAAACGTATGCACCTCGGTCTGAATCGGATAACGGTTGGGTGGCGGAGTCTGGATAACCGACAAGTCGCGGGCTCCCATCAACGAGAACTGAAGTGTTCGCGGAATCGGTGTAGCCGTCATGGTAAGGGTATCTACATTCACCTTAATCTGGCGCAGTTTTTCTTTCACACTCACTCCGAACTTCTGCTCTTCATCCACAATGAGCAAGCCCAAGTCGTGAAACTTCACACTCTTACCGATAATCTTATGTGTACCTATCAATATATTGATCGTACCTGCTTCCAGTTCCTTCAGGATGCGGGACGTATCTTTCGCCGTACGGGCACGACTCAGATATTCCACTTTGCAAGGCATTCCTTCCAGACGCTTGCAGAAAGTCTGATAGTGCTGATAAGCCAGTACCGTAGTCGGTACAAGCACAGCAACCTGCTTATTGTCGGCTACAGCCTTGAAGGCAGCACGTATGGCAACCTCCGTCTTTCCAAAGCCGACATCACCACACACCAGACGGTCCATCGGACGATCGCTTTCCATATCTGCCTTTACCTCTTGAGTAGCCTTCAACTGGTCGGGAGTATCTTCATAAATAAAGCTTGCCTCCAGCTCATGCTGCAAAAAGCTGTCGGGACTATACTTGAAGCCTTTTTCCTGCTTACGCTGCGAATAGAGTTTTATCAGGTCGCGGGCGATATCCTTAATCTTGGTCTTAGTACGTTCCTTTATTTTCTCCCATGCTCCCGTACCCAGCTTACTGATACGAGGCTGCTCGCCTTCCTTACCCTTGTATTTGGAAATTTTATGCAGAGAATGAATGGAAACAAACACAACATCATCATTCTGATACACCAGTTTGATGACTTCCTGCGTAGTATTTCCATTCGGAATACGTACCAGTCCGGCAAACTTTCCGATACCGTGGTCGATATGTACCACATAGTCGCCCGGCTCGAACATATTCAATTCTTTCAGTGAAAGTGCAACCTTTCCACTTCTCGCCTTATCACTGCGCAAATTATATTTATGGAAACGGTCGAATATCTGATGATCGGTAAAAATACAGCAATGCAACGTATGGTCGATGAATCCCTCGTGCAAGGTGCGGTCTACAGCCGTAAAATCAATTTTATCGCCTCGTTCACGGAAAATATCGACCAGACGGTCGGTCTGTTTTACACTGTCAGAACAAATGTATAAAGTATATCCCCGCTGCAGGTAATCCGTAAAGGTACTTGCCACCAAATCAAAGTTCTTATGGAAAATAGGCTGGACGGATGTTTCGAACTTCAGCGTTGCCTGAGGTGTCCCGACCGCCTTATGTCCGAAATCAATTCGCCGGAAATCCAGTGATTCCGTCGTAAATTCCGATCCGTCTATCAGCTTACGTTCCAGATTCATCAAGTCGGTCTGTTCGCCTTCGTAAGCGGTCAGTGCCTGTGGAGAAAGCGCCTCATCGTGTACTGTCTGAATGCGCTCACGAACCCACAACAGATCTTTTACCCATAAAACGGTTTCACGTGGGATAAAGCTCAGGAAACTAATATCACCATCTACAGCCTGTGCCAGTTCCGGAACAATGCTCACGGAATCTTTCTTCTCGCGCGACAGCTGGCTTTCGACCTCAAAAGTTCGTATACTATCTATTTCATCACCGAAAAAGTCTATTCGGTAAGGATATTCAGAAGCGAAAGAATAAACATCGATTATACTTCCACGTGTAGCAAACTGCCCCGGCTCGTATACATAGTCTACATGTTCAAAACCATAATCGGATAGCGTCTTGGTTATTTCCTCAGTATCAATATGCTGTCCGACATTCAGTTTCAAAGTTTTATCACTCAACACTTTTTGAGAAACGACTTTCTCTGCCAGAGCATCGGGATAAGTTACCACTGCAACCGGCTCGTTTTTCTCCAGACGGCTCAGCACTTCGGTTCGAAGTATCTCGTTGGCAGCATCCTTTTGTCCGTACTTGATGGCGCGCCGATAAGAGGAAGGAAAAAACAATATCTGTTCGTCTCCATTCACTTGTACCATATCGTGATAGAAATATCCGGCCTCTTCCTGATCATTTAAAATGAAAAGATATACTCCCGGCACCGACTTGATAAAGCAGGAAGCAAACAAAGAAGCACACGAAGCATGCGTTCCCTCCAAAAACACAGTACGTATATCATTGTTTCGTAAAGTTTTCGCCAGCCCTTCCACTGCAGGATGACGAGTATAACGCGATTGAAGTTCAGTTATTTCCATTGTTTTCGTCAATAGTAAAGTCTTATCTTCTTATCTCACGGACAGAAGATCTCTCAATAAAATAAACATTGCAAAATTATAAAATTATTTCTGTACAGAACAAAATAAACAAGGCTTGAAGAAGGACAAATAAGTTTTAGAACTCCAAAATAAACAATTTTACCCGCAAAAAAACAGAAAGAATGAATAACTTTGCAAAAAGCAAAACCTCCGAATAGTAAAAAACGAGAAGAAAGAATGGCCAAATTCAAAAAAATAGTAGCAGTAGATGAAACATTGCTCAACGAGAAAGCTCTACAGCAACTGCAAAATTTAGGCGACGAAGTCGTGATCTATCACGATTTTCCACAAGATGAGAATATTGTAATAGAACGCATCGCAGATGCAGACTGTCTGTTAGTTTCATTTCGTACACCAATCAGAAGAAATGTACTCGATGCCTGCCGCAACATACGCTACATTGGTATGTGCTGCACACTCTATAATCCAGAAAGTTGTAACGTAGATGTTATAGAAGCACGGAAAAGAGGTATCACCGTATTGGGAGTAAAAGACTATGGTGATGAAGGAGTTGCAGAATATGTGATAAGCGAACTGGTACGCCTGCTGCATGGATTCGGAGGCATACGCTGGCACAAAGATAGTACAGAACTGACTAAATGTAAAACAGGAATCATCGGTATGGGAAAAACAGGACGAATGGTTGCCGATGCTTTAAAGTTTTTTGGAGCAGAGGTCAGCTACTTCAGCCGCAACAGAAAGCCAGAAGCCGATGATGCCGGATATACCTATATGCCGCTTGATGAGCTGTTGGAAAAGAACGAAATCATCTGCACATGTATTCCCCGAAACAATTACCTGCTTGGAAAAAGAGAGTTTTCCATACTGGGTAATCATAAAATCATAGTAAACACTTCGGTAGGACCAACATTCGATGTTGCAGCTATGAAAGACTGGCTTAATGCTTCAGACGGCAATTATTATCTGTGCGATGCCACCGGAATGGGGAACGTGTACGAAGACCTGAAATCGTGTAAAAACCTTCTATATACTCCTTATATCTCAGGAAAATCAATCCAAAGTATAGAAAGACTTTCACAAAAGGCTTTGGCTAATATCGATTACTATTTTCAGGAATCAGCCAACAAATAACCAGTAAATACTGATAAACATACACTTAATATTATTTCTCTAATCAGACCCTTTAACTGTTATGTATAACGATGTCATCGAATACTTAGACAAAAAGCGGGTGAAAGAAGCACTCGTACAACTCTCGGCCTTGGCACATGAAGCCGATGACTGGAAACTCTCATCAGAAATAGAGAATCTCCAAACGACTTATAACTACATGTTACAATATGCCTCGCAGGGTATGGAAGATCCGGAAAGGAACAAACTGTATCATAAACTGCTGCGTAGAGCATACGAACTTGCCGATAGTGCCGAACTTATACGCAAGTACCACACCGGAAGCGGCTACCAACAGGGAAAGTATCGCGTCATGAAACAGTTTGAATCGAAAAGCTTCCGCGATTATTGCCTCAGCCTTGAAGCATTCAGCGAAGACTTGGGAATGGCACAAATTTCAATAATGGACGACAAGAGCCGCAGCAAATCGATAGACGACATTTACGCACGTCATGAAAAAGATGTAACCGAATTGTTCGACAAAATATGGATATCGACACACTGGACGGACGAAGATCTGGCAGGCTCCAATGCAATATTGGAGTCATTGCTCGTTCCAGCAAACGACGTGGCAGTCATGATTAGTGCCGTAACATTAAGCTTACTGCAACTGTTCGACAGCCGCAAGTTTCAGTTCCTTATAAAAGCCTATCAGACTCATAGCGAGGCAATCGTTACCCAGCGTGCATTAACAGGTATCGCCTTGGCAACCTATTATCAGGAGAAGCGACTGCAACTGTATCCCGAGCTGAAGGAAGCTCTATCGCTCTTAAACGATTCTACTCCCGTAGCTCAGGAGCTGAACAAAATCCAGATTATCTTACTCCTCTCGCGCGAAACAGAAAAAATAGACAAGAAAATGCGCGAAGAAATTATTCCGAACATGAAAATTTCACCGGAGATGATGCATCCGGGACAGAAGATCTTCGACCTGGAGGATATGGAAGACAAGAATCCGGAATGGGAAAAAGAAATCAAACGGGTGGAGGAATATCTGCACGAACTGGGTGCCTTGCAGTCGGAAGGAGCCGATACTTACATGAGTGCCTTCTCGCAGCTCAAGTCGTATCCTTTCTTCCGTCAGGCAGCACACTGGTTTTATCCGTTCGACCGCCAGCAGCCGGATGTAGCTCAAGTATTCAAGCAGAAAAATATAGAGGGTGAGAAATCTATCATAGGTACACTCATGGAGTCGACCATGTTCTGCAATTCGGACAAATATTCATTCTGTCTTACCCTGCAAAGCGTTCCTTCCGACCAGTTGGAAATCTTGGCAACAGAGTTTTCCATGCAGAATGAAATGATTGGTGAAGGGCAAGACTTACTTTCCAACTATATAAAGGCTGAAAAGAAATCCGAGAACGTCAGCCGCCAATATATACACGACTTGTATCGCTTCTTTAAGTTGTGGATGTACCGCAACGAGATGCACGACATCTTTACCGACGAACTTGCCCTTTGGAAATGTGAGGCGCTGAAACCACTGACACATACACCGGAAGCACTGAAGCATATAGCCGACTACTTGTTCTCGAAAGAATATTTTCAAGAGGCATGCGAAATTTACAAAGACCTTTTGCAGTGCGGAGAAAACATGGACGACGATATCTGGAGGAAAACAGGATTCTGCTACCAGAAAATGAAAGAATATTCCAAGGCATTACAAGCCTACATACAGGCCGACCTGCTGAAACCAGATCATATATGGACATTAAAACAAATGGCACAATGCTATAAACGGCAGCAGCAATATCAGGAAGCGTTGGAATGCTTGTACAAAATTGAAACAATGCAGCCGGAGAACTTAAATCTGCTTCTGCAAATCGGACAATGTCTGGCCAACCTCCGTATGTACGATAAGGCACTGACCTATTTCTTTAAAGTAGAATACCTGGATAAAGCTCCGGCTAATGCACAAAGAGCAATAGGATGGTGCTACTTTATGACTGGGAAATATGATGAAGCTGTTCGCTTCTTCGACAAGTTACTGCACTCCGACGAGTCGCAATCGTCCGACTGGCTAAATGCCGGACACGTTTATCTGGCACAAAATAATATCCGACAGGCTCTCGAATGTTATCGCCATGTGGAAAGCAACTGCCAGACACACGATGAATTTATGAAGCTCTATCTCGCAGATAAGAATGCACTGCTGGAGCAAGGCATCCCAGAAGAGAATATCTATCTGGTTCCAGACATGCTATAAAAAAAGACACTCCTTCGATTTTCTTTGCATCACAAGGCAAAAGCATTTGAAGGAGTGTCTTTTTATATTCAGTTTCTGTCACATCTGCGCGAAGGTCAGATTGTCATTTTCAGGATCTTTCCGCCCCAGCCCGGCAGTTCAACGGCTACTGGCTTCTCGCTTGTAAAGGAAATGGTTCCTTTTTCTCCCGTCAGCAAGTCCACTGTCTGTACGGTTTCGCTTTCCGGCATCTGCAAATACTCAAACGCATGACGCGGAACATTGACCGAAACCGGCATCGGCATCTCATCGAAATTGACAAGTATCAGCAACACTTCGTTGGCATGCTTGCGGATGAACGCAAACTGACGATGTTCATTCATCAACCAGTTTCCCTGATTGGCATACATCAAGTCGAAGAATTCACCTTGCGAGATGGCCTTTTCCTCATTACACAAGTTCAGTACATGGTAATAAAACCGGCGAAGCTCTTTCTCCTTGTCATTCAGCAGGTGAAGATTGTAGCGTCCGTGGTTATTCCATCTTCGGATGCTGTCAACACTCCAGTAATCGAAGATGGTGGTACGTCCGTCGCGTCCGCTGAATCCTTCGCTGTCCATACCTTCCTCGCCCAGTTCCTGTCCGAAGTAAATCATCATCGGATTGGTATTCATGCAAGCCGAAACCAGCAATGCCGGCAGTGCCTTACGGGCGTCGCCTGCAAAGAAATCGGAAGCGATACGCTGTTCGTCGTGGTTCTCCAGGAAATTCAGCATGTGCGACTGGATATCGTTCACGCTCTGCCAGCATCCCGTAATAGAAGTAGCCGAACCATATCCGCATACTACGGCACGAAGGGTATCGTACAGCCCCACCTTATCATACAGGTAATCGAAATGTCCGTTGAAGATATAATTACGATATTCGTTCGGATTATAGACTTCGGCAATGAAAATCAGCTCCGGATGCAGCTTTTTCACCTGAGGAATGACCCAGCCCCAGAACTCGCACGGTACCATTTCCGCCATGTCGCAACGGAAACCGTCTATGCCTTTGGCAGCCCAAAAGAGCAGGATATCCTTCATCTTGTTCCAAGTATCAGGAACCGGTGAGAAATGATTTCCCGTATTTCCCATATAGTCTACCCCGTAATTCAGCTTCACCGTTTCATACCAGTCGGTTTTGTTCGGATAAGCATCGAAGCGGTTATTTCCGGTAGCCTTGGCAGGCATTTCTTCGTAGGTGCCCGCCTCTTCATTATAAAAGTCTATTTCACCTTCCAGACGCGTACCCGGTATGTAGTAAAAGTTATTGTTTACATCAAAAGCCTTTGTATTGTCATCGTCTTCGCCCAAATCCTTTACGCCCGCAGGCTTGGCAATAGAGTGATACTGACGGGCAACGTGATTGGGCACGAAATCAATAATCACCTTCAACCCGTTGCTGTGCGTACGTTTGACCAGTGCTTCGAATTCTTTCATGCGATGGTTCACATTGACAGCCAAATCGGGATCGATATCATAATAATCGCGGATAGCATAAGGCGAACCGGCCTTTCCTTTTACCACTGAAGGGTGATTTCGGGGAATATTATATGCAGAATAGTCTGTTTGGGAAGCATGAGCAATCACACCTGTATACCAGATATGTGTAGCACCCAGTTTCTTTATTTCATGTAATGCTTTGTTTGTAAAATCATCCATTTTACCGCATCCGTTCTCCTGCAAGCTTCCATTGTATACATTATTCACTTCGTTGTTGCCGAACAAACGGGTAAAAACCTGATAAATAATCATTTTTTCATTTTGTTCCATAGTCATTATTGTATTTTTTGACATTCTTCTTTTTTACCTGAACGAAAAATACCGCTCTTTTTCATCCTCTTCCAGTTGCTCCAGCACCTGCGAAGCTGCGAAATATCCAGTACTGAAAATTTCTTCAGCCTTTTCCAGTTCGTAGTTCGAGTATTCTCCCAGACCATCGGGGGCAATAATCAAATCTGCTTTTTCAAGCTCGGTAAACGTATTTGCCTGAAACATGAAGTGGTATGCCCTGAGGGCTATGGCTGCCAGATTCTTGCTATATGCATCGGCAACGAGCTTGTAAACGTTCAGTGCCAGCACTTTGTCGCATAAATCACGTATCGGGGTAACGGGAATATTCATAAATACTCCTCCGTCGACATAATAAACTCCTCCAATCTTGACCGGAGCGAACAGCACGGGTATGCAACATGAAGCTGCCACACAACGGGCTATCTCTCCACGCGTGAAGTGAACGGAACAACCATGATCGAAATCGGTAGCCGTCACAACGACAGGTATTTCCAGATTCTCCAGATTGCGTGTCCGCAGATTGCTCCTCATGAAATCGATAAAATAATCCATCTGGAACAGACTTTCTCTGCCCGGACGGACCTTTGCCAGCTCTGTAAACGAACGGTCGGAAAACATCTCCATGATTTCGAAGGGCTGCCTGCCATCGGCTATGAAGACACTGAC
The DNA here is from genome assembly GCF_037890145.1 of Phocaeicola sp. HCN-6420. Lineage (NCBI taxonomy): Bacteria > Pseudomonadati > Bacteroidota > Bacteroidia > Bacteroidales > Bacteroidaceae > Phocaeicola > Phocaeicola sp. HCN-6420. Next base: position 681 of record NZ_JBBKBJ010000030.1, on the reverse strand, counting down.
GATAGCTCCCGCACTGGTACCCGACAGGATATCGGGACGGATATTATGCTCGAACAGTGCCTGCAACATGCCCAGATGGGCAATTCCCCGGATAAATCCTCCGCTCAAAGCAAATCCGATATGATATTTTCCTTCTGTCATAGGTTCAGGTTTATTTTTTTATTTGATAATCCGGTAGTAATCGGGCTTACGTGGTTTGGGCTGTGCCGGTTCTCCTTCCGGATATCCCAAAGCCAATGCTCCGATACCAACCAGCCCCTCGGGAAGTCCCCATGCTTTCATCAGTTCCTTTCCTTCGGGAGTGGAGAACATTTCGCGCTCACGGTGAATCCAGCAACTGCCCAGTCCCAGCGCATGGGCTGCAAGCATCATATTTTCAAGTACGCAACTGCCGTCTTGTATGGGATTATTGGCATCGCCCGGAACAAGCACCAGCACATAAGTGGGAGCATCGTAATACGGATTGGAGGTCACGCCCATAACGCGGGCATTCATTTCGGCCAATTGCTTGCGCTGAGCTTCATTCTGTACAGCTACGATGTAAGGTGACTGCATGCCTCGTGAAGTAGGTGCATACGTACCGGCTTCGAGTACAGCCTTCAGCTCTTCATCGGTAATTTGTTCTGCTTTATATTTGCGGCAACTGCGCCGTGTCTTGATAATCTGTAAAAAGTCTGTTTT